>NZ_JALXBK010000001.1 GCF_026991475.1 Sulfurimonas sp.
TCTCGGCACTCTTTGGCGAAGTGGCGCGTGAAAACGCTACTGAAGTAAAAAAACTGCTTACAAACTACCGCTCTCAAAAAGAGGTCATAGAGTTTGTAAACACAACTTTTCTCTCAAAAATAAAAAATTACACACCGCAGCTTGTCCGACCTGAAGCGCAGGGTGGATATGTGCAGATACGTACAAACGATGCACTTTTAGAAGAGGTAGTCGAGCAGGTAGAGCGTTTCATCTCTCTTGGTGCAGATGTGAATGAAATAGCCATACTGTGTGCCACAAATGGAGATGGACAGGAGATAAAAAACACCCTTGAAGCGGCGAATATCGAGGTAGTGACAGAGACGACGACAAAGCTCATCAACCAAAGAAGCGTCAAGGCTGTTTTGGAGTACCTGAAGTACCTCTACTTTCGTGAAGATATATATAGGCATAACTTTTTTGCACTTATAGAGCGCAAGGCAGCGCCTATACGCTATGTGGACTTTAATGCCGTAAAACTTGTAGATGTTGTAAAGCGCTGCATCGATGAGTATGCGCTTTTTAGTGATGATTTTCATCTTATTCGTTTTCTAAACGCAGTGGCATCCTACTCCGACATTGAAGCGCTGCTTTTTGAGTATGAGCGTCTTGATATGGCAGCTGCATCGGCAGATATCAGCGGTGTACGGGTGCTGACCATTCATAAGTCAAAAGGCTTGGAGTATGAACATGTCATTGTGCTTGACAGACTCAAAAAAGCACCGCCATCTCGTGATGCCATTATCTACAACTATGAGGGCATAAAATTGCACAATCTCTTTTTGCGAACTGCAAACAGAGAACTCATAGACAATGACTACGCCTATGCACTTGCAAAAGAGAAAGAGCTTGCTCGCGAAGACACGCTTAATGCTCTTTATGTTGCCTTTACAAGAGCAAGAGAAAATCTCATAATCATTCAAAAAGAGAAGGACTCTGCGTTTGAGCTTTTAGATCTGCATGATGGGGAGTTTGGAGCACTCACCTCTTTGAAAAGAGAGAAAAAAGCACCAAAAGTACATAAAAAACTGCCATTTGAAAATCTTTACTACGGTACACAGAGTGACCTGCTCGCACTTGAAAATGAGGGTGAAGATGATCTGCGTGCCATTAACTTCGGACTTGCTCTTCACTACACGCTAGAGATGATGGAGTCTTTTACTCTTGAAGCGCTGCCAAACGCAGTAGATATGATGCGTAACAAATACGGCTTTGCTTTAAGTGATGCAGAGATAACAGAGATAGAAAAAAGAGTAAAAAATCTTGTGCAAAATGAACAGTTCTTAGCCCTGCGTGATGGCGAAGTTTTTAAAGAGAAGGCATTGCGTTTCAAAAACAACCTCCGTTACCTTGACCTGCTAGTAAAAAATGAAGATGGCAGCTACACTATCATAGACTACAAAAGTTCTTTAAACTTTAGTGACAAACACCTCACACAGGTACGCTACTACGTAAACGCAGTCAAAGCGATAACTGGAGAGCAAAAAGTGAGCGGATACCTTTGTTATTTACTTGAAGATGGAGTTAGATTAGTTCAGGTTTAGGAATGAGAAATAGTAGGACTAAAAGCCTTTGTACTAAGTCTTACTACTTCCCCTGTTTTTAGTGTTTTTGCTTCATTTGTACTTATAACAACTTCAACTAACTGTTGCCCAATAGCTACGATAGCAACATAGATAACATCTACTTTTTTTATCTCAAGCAGTTCGCCCTCAAATGAAAACTTTTGCGAGCCTTGGGTTTTAAGCAGTACCTCTTTTGGTGTACCGTCATGGATGATCTTGCCGTTTTCAAGCTCAATGACACGTGAGGCGAGTTTGTAGATCTCACTTGGGTCGTGGCTTACCATGATGGTGGTTGTGCCAAACTCTTTGTGCAGCGTGAGGAGTTCGTTTTGGAGTTTGTTTCGCATCTGGGGGTCAAGTGCTGAGAGGGGTTCATCAAGTAGTAGAATCTTTGGGCGTTTCATCAGTGCGCGTGCAATGCTTACTCGCTGTTTCTGTCCACCGCTTAGAGCATTTGGGTAGCGATTTTTAAGTGCTGTAAGCTCTGTAAGTTCAAGCAGGTGTGCGGCGAGGGTTTTGTCTTTTTGCACAAAAAGAAGATTTTGCTCTATGGTCATATTTTCAAAGAGTGCATAGTCTTGAAATACAAAACCGATACGGCGTTTTTGCGGTGGAAGTGTTGCGACTTTTGAGAGCCATGTCTCATTTTCGACTATTATTTTCCCTTGTGCATCTTCAAGCCCTGCAAGAATGCGCAGCAGTGTTGTTTTACCGCTGCCGCTTTTACCGCGAAGGGCGATGAATTCTCCCTCTTTTACGCTAAACGCAGCTTCAAGTCTCATGTTTTCTTCTGCCCCTTGGAGCTTTTTTTGAATGCTGAGGTGTATCATAATCCAAACCTTCTGACCTGTTTGGCATTAAAAATATAAACACCAAGGAGTACTACAAAGCTAATAAGTACCATTATGGCACTGTAAATATGTGCGCTTGTGTAGTCCATCATCTCTACCATATCATAGATGGCAACAGAAGCGACTTTTGTCTCCCCTGGAATGCTTCCACCGACCATTAAGACAACACCAAATTCACCAACTGTATGGGCAAATGTAACGATGATGGCAGTCAGGAGTGAGGGCTTAATGTTTGGCAGAGCTACTTTAAAGAGAGTGATAAATTTACTTTTTCCTGCGACATAGCTCGCTTCGAGCATATTTTTGTTAAGGCTCTCAAAGCCACTTTGCAGAGGTTGCACCATAAATGGCAGAGAGTAAAAACAGCTTGCAACCACAAGCCCCGTAAAACTAAAGGCGAGTTTTACTCCAAAAGCATCCTCAAAAAATGCTCCAAGTGCGGAGTCTGGTGCAAATGCCCAAAGAATGTAGAAACCTAAAACGGAAGGTGGCAGTACAATAGGTAATGCAGTAATGGCTTCAATGAAAGGTTTAACTTTTGAGCGGGTTTGTGAAAGATACCACGCAAGGGGCAGGGCAACACAAAAGAGTACAAACGCAGTGATAGTTGCAAGTTTAAAAGAGATAAGAAATGGGGTGAACTCTATATTCTGCAGCGCTTCTATCATAACAATTCACCTGCTGAGAGTATCTCTTTGATGTAGATGTCACTTGCCTTTATCAGCAGAGTAATATCTTCATTCACTTTGAGTTGCATAGAATTAGCTGCGTTTAGCGTAATGATGGCTTCAAGGGTGCTTTGTAAATATTCAACTGTAATGCTACAGAGGAGTTCCCCTTTTTCTATGTTTATTATTTTTGCTTCAAGTCTATTTTCGCAACTAAAAGCTCCAATTTTCTCTTTAGCAAGCATAATATTTGTCGGTTTGATGGCAAGTTTTACTAGGCTATCTTTTTTGAGAGACTCAGGCAGATCCAGACTCATCATTGTTAAAGTGTCATTGTGCGTTTTAGACTCAATAATGTTGAGATTATTGAGTGTGCTGATGGAAGTGATTTGTGTTTTAATGCTATTCATAATCTTATTTATTCACAACAAATCCATACTTTTTCATAATCTTTTGTACTCTCTTTGTTTGAAAAAAATCATAAAATTGGTGTGCTAGCTTGGAATTTTGCCCATATTTTGTAATGGCATACCCTTGTCTGAGTGGTTGGTGTAGAGTGTCGTTTATAAGGTAGTAGCTATGGTACTTTGTATTTGCAATTTCTGGTGAAACTACTAAAGAGAGGGCAATGATGCCGATGTCTGCTGCTTTAATGCTGATGTAGTTCGCAGTTTGTGAAATATTTTCACCAAATACAATTTTTGGTTTTATCTGTTTATAAATTCCCTTACTAACAAGTGCTTGTTTTGCTTTTTGACCATAAGGTGCGTGCGCAGGATTTGCAATTGTTATATGTTCTACCCATGGCTCTGTAAAATTTTCAAAGCCTTTTTTTGCATCAAAATGTCTGTTTTTACTCCAAATGACTAGCCGACCGATGGCGTAGAGTTTTGGTTTTGTGCTTATTTTGCCTTTTTTGTATAAATACTCCACATAGTCCATATTTGCAGAGAAATAAAGGTCATACGGCGCACCTCTTTCAATCTGTACACGCCCCTTTCCTGAAGAGCCATAAATCATATTTATCACTGCGTTTGGATGGGTTTTTATAAAATCCGATTTAACAGAATCTAGTGCAAATTTCAAGTCACTTGCTGCAAAGATGGTAATTTTGTCACCAAACGCAGCGCTTGTGAGCAAAAGAAGTGTAAGTAGTAATTTTTTTAACATTTTTTCTCCATAAATTAAAATAGATAATCTAATTCAAAACGAGAATCAAGATAATTAGAAACAGGCGTAGCGCTGCTAAGAAAATCTCTCCATCCTAAACGCAGTCGGTATTGAAATTGCGGTGCGCTTGGCAAGTTTTGAATAATTCCTGCATAATAGAAAAGGCTGTCTGTCTCTGCTTTGCTTTTATCCCCATCCATATACAAAACAGAAGTTTGTAAAAATGGTGTAGTATAAATTCCTTTGCTGTTTGCCCCTTTTACAAGTTCAATGCGGTAACTTCTAACATTTGCACGCCAGTTATACATTCCCATAGAACGAGTGTAGCCAGCAGTTGGAAAGCCTCTCCACGGTGTGACAAGGTCAGCCTTGTCAAAGATACCTGTATAGGCAAGGTTGATGCGGTAATCTTTTATACGCGCTACAACTCTAGCACCGAGCATCGCTGCGTTTAGGGAGTTGGCATTTTTGTACCCATTTAGACCTATTTTATAGAGTGAAGCACCACCTACTTTTCCTGCGCCATTATCAAACTGCTGAATGTAGCGCAAGCCCGGAGTGATGCTAAAACCATCAAACGCGATTTTGTAATTCGCTTCGCCCATTATTTGCGAGAGAAGCTCTACAACAAGATAGGAGGAGAAATTGAGTTTGAGATTTTTTACAGAGCTGTTTTGTGCATCAAGAACTATAAGCGGTGCATCAGTTGGTTTTCCTGCGATTTTGAGTGCTGAGTAGGTCAGACCTCTGTGCATTGCACCATCATCATTCTGACTCCATTGTGGCTTGATATGTGAAGAAGAGTTTGCATCACCGTACATCAAAACAGAGTGTGAGTCTGTATGGTCACGCAGTTTTTGTTTTTGTAAGTAGGCAAATTTGATTCGTGTTTTTTTCATATCTTTTGAATCAAGTACAAGACCATCAAAAGTATTTGGAATCATCTTAGTGTCATTACTTTTTGTATAAAAAGTCTCTACAAGTTGGCGACCGAGCGTGAATTTTGTTTGTGAATAGGTGTAAGCTATGTTGGCTTGCCCAAGAACAGCCATAGATTTTGAGCCGGTATTTACATAGTTGTAACGGCTAAAAGTGTCTTTTGCCGCTTTTAAGGAGCCTGCAGGGTCATTTTTATCGACAAAAAATGCTTGAGAAGCATAAAGACCAAGTGTTGTATCAAAACCTTTATAGTGTGCACTTTTAAAGACAAAAGAGCCACCTGCTGAGCCAACAGTTTGTGTGTAGTGGCTAGAATCGGGTTGTTTGTATGCAAAGTAAAAGTTGTTTGAACGAAGTCTGCCGTAGAAGTCTCCTTGGCTAAACATGTTGTGAAATGAGTCTACACTTTTTTGTTTGTTATATATAAGTAAGCCGTTGTTTTTGAGAGCATGTATCTTTTCATTATTAGTGTGAGCAGATAACAAGGTAGCAATAAAAGATGTAAGTAAAAATGTTGATGTTAATTTGCTGTAAGCCAACTTCTGTCCTTAAACGCAGTAATATTTATCCTACAATAGTACACTTTTATTTATTAAATCATCATAATCTACATTGGGCTAAAAGCTTATAAATCACTTAAATTCAGTTAATTATAAGCTTTTACAGCTATACTTTCATAAAATTAAATACTTGAAGGGTTCTTGAATGAAATTTACAAAAATTGCAACTCCTGAACAAATCGATCAAAAATGGGTTTTGATTGATGCTGAGGGTAAAACATTCGGTCGTATTATCACAGAAGTAGCTACTATTCTTCGTGGTAAAAACAAAGTATGTTTTACTCCAAATATTGACTGTGGTGACTATGTAGTTATCATTAATGCTTCTAAAGCAAAATTTAACGGTCTTGGAAAAATAGCTAACAAAGAATATTTTTCTCATTCAGGTTACTTCGGTAGCACTAAGAGTGTTAAAATGACTGAGCTTTTAGCGAAAAATCCAGAGAAACTATACAAATTAGCTACTCGTGGTATGCTTCCTAAAAACAAGCTTGGTGCTAAAATACTTAAAAAATTAAAAATTTATGCAGGTGCTGAACATCCTCACACTGCACAAATTGCTAAGTAAGGATTATTATGGCAAATAAAATTTATGCAACAGGTCGTCGTAAAGCGTCTATAGCAAAAGTATGGTTGACTCCAGGAACTGGTAAAATCACAATCAATGGTCTTTCATTAGACGCATGGTTAGGTGGACTTGAAGCGAAAAAACTTCGTGTAAAACAACCACTTGTTTTAACTAAGCAAAATGAAACTGTTGATATTGAAGCTTCTACTTTAGGTGGTGGTTTTGGTGGTCAAGCAGATGCACTTCGTCACGGAATTTCTCGTGCTTTAGTTGCGTTTAATCCTGAATTAAAAGCTATTCTTAAACCTGAAGGTATGATGACTCGTGATTCACGTGTTGTTGAACGTAAAAAACCAGGTAAACGTAAAGCTCGTCGTTCTCGTCAGTTCTCTAAACGTTAATCGCTACACACATTTTTTTATCAATGCTCAGGCATTGGTAAAATCTCTCTTTTTCAATCTTTTTAAATCACTCTTTTTTATAATCCTTTTTTATTATATAATACACAAACTTTAATCCACAGGAACATTATTTTATGAAAAAAACATCTATTATCATTGTTGCAGTCATTCTTCTCATTATTGCAATACTCCCAGTTGTTGGAAATAAATTTATGCAAAATTATATACAAGATGCTATGAGTCAAGTAAATAAACATGGCTTAAAATTGGAATCTATGAAGACAGATTCAGGTTACTTAAATACAAAAAAACATTTAGAGTTTGTCATAGAAGATTCAAGCGAATTTATAAACTATATAAATACTCATGCACACAAGCAGCTTCCAACAGTAACCCAATCAGAACTTGATGGTACTGTTATTGGTGTTGATTTGAAGTATAGTAACATTCCATTTGCAAAATCAATTAACTTTGATATCTATCCACTAAAGCTTTCAAAAAAGGTAAGTGATTCTTTAAAAACTGAAGATATTAATTTTTACAATAAATTTAGTGCTTTTTTAGAGGAAAAAGGTCTGCTCTATCATGTGGATTATAACCTTATAAATAGTAAATTTAAAGGCTATGTAAAAGATATAAATGAAGTTTATAAACTACAAAATGGCTCGGATGTAACTCTGAAACTTTTAGGAGTAAAATTCAAAGGGGAGGGTGATCTGCTCTCTGCAAAAAGCATTGATTCAAAAATAAAAATGATGCGTCTTGAAGCAACTCAAAAAGGAGAACATGCACTTCTCTCTCTTGAAGATTTTAAAGAAAATAGCACTTTCGTCTCTTTTCATGATTATAAGAGTGCCGTAGAGTTTAAAAAGATGCATTTTCTTATAGAAGGGAGACACGAAGACCTTAATATTTCTGTAGAAAAATTTCAAACATCTTCAAACGCAGAAACCAACAAAGAACGCGTCACAATGAAGTCGCACACTGCGTTTAAAGCACTTAATATAAGCTCAAAACAACTCTCACTAAATGTTAAAAAACTCAATAGTGATGTAACTCTAAAAGGGCTGGCTCAAAAACCAATGGAAGATATAAGTAATCTTTTAAATAAAACAACAAATATAAACGCAGTAGCTGGACAAAAAGAGATGCAAGAAGCTCTGCTTAAACTCTTAGAAAAAGGTTTGGAAATTGATATTTCAGATGTATCGTTAGCAGATTTAGTGGTGAATGAGAGAGAAAATTATGGTGCTTTGAAGATGAATCTTAATATGGTAGTAAATAAAGATGAAAATATTTCACAAAAAGTAAAAATGTCACCGTTACTTCTGCTTTCAAATTTAAAACTGGATTCAAATATCAAACTTTCACAAATGATGTATGATAAGTTAGTTCAAAACTCACCAATGGCAGGAGTAATCTCTTCGTATGCGAAAAAAGAGAAAAAAAGTGTAGTTTTTAAAATACAACTGCATGACTCAAAACTCTATGTAAATGGAAAAGCAATTCAATAAATGAACTATTTTGTTAGCATTTTTTTACTCTCCTTGTCACTTGCGGCTTCAACGCTGCAGCTTGCAACATCATCAAATCCAGCAAGATTAAATCCTCTTCTTGCTACGGACTCTTCATCGTCTGAAATCACTGGTTTTATATTTAATGGACTTGTAAAGTATGACAAAGATTCTAAAGAGATAATTGGGGATCTGGCAAAAGAGTTCTATTTTAAAAATCCAACAACACTCATATTTAAACTACGAAAAAATGTAAAGTGGCAAGATGGTAAAGATTTCACTGCAGATGATGTCCTTTTTACCTATAAAATTTTAACCTCAGACAAAGTAGCTTCACCATATAGTGCAGGATTTCGTTTTGTAAAAGATGTGAAAGTTTTAGATAAATATACTTTAGAAGTGGATTATAAAGAGCCATATTTTAAAGCTTTAGAGACTTGGATGATGGGAATCTTACCACGGCATATTTTAAAAAATGAAAAAAATCTTATGACCTCTTCGTTTAATACACATCCCATTGGTACAGGTCCTTACAAACTCACACAACTTGAACTCTCTAAAAATATAGAACTCACTGCGTTTGATGACTATTTTGAGGGGCGTCCGAAGATAGATAAAATATCTTTTCATGTTATACCAGATCCTATGACTAGACTTTTGATGCTAAAAAATGGACAGTTAGACATTGGAAGCATTGAACCACTTGTGATGCAGAGACAACTTGGTGCTGATTTTTTTAAGAAGTTTAATATTTATGAGAAGATTTCTCTCTCTTACACTTATCTTGGTTTTAATCTTCGCCGTAAAAAGTTTCAAGATGCACGCGTTCGTCAAGCACTCTCTTTGGCAATAAATCGTCAAGAGCTTGTAGATATTCTCTTTTTTAAACATGCAAAAGTTTGTAGTGGTCCTTTTCTGCCAGGGACAATGGCATTTAATCCTAATGTAAAAGTACCAACGCAAAACATTCAAAAAGCAAAAGAGCTTTTAAAAGAGGCAGGGTATGATGCAAAACATCCATTTTCATTTGAAATAGTAACCTCAAATGCAAGTTCTATTCGCCCCTATGCAGCAGAAATTTTACAGTATCAACTGCAAAAA
The DNA here is from genome assembly GCF_026991475.1 of Sulfurimonas sp. Taxonomy (GTDB): domain Bacteria; phylum Campylobacterota; class Campylobacteria; order Campylobacterales; family Sulfurimonadaceae; genus Sulfurimonas. The sequence continues at coordinate 9,356 of NZ_JALXBK010000001.1, forward strand.
GCAGGAGTAAAAGTAACATTACGAGTAATGGAGTGGCAGGCTTTTTTAAATATGGTGGTTTTTCCACATAAATTTGATGCAGTGCTTTTAGGTTGGGGACTCTCTCCTACACCAGACCCTTATGTTTTTTGGGATAGTGCTAGTGATAAGGCAGGTGGATTTAATCTTGTAGGTTACCACAATACAAAACTTGATAATTTAATAGCAAAGTCACAAAAAGTTATAGATAGAAAAAAGTTAGGGCAGATGTGGCAGAAGATGTTTAAGATGATAGTAGATGATAATCCCTATCTTTTTTTATATATTCCAAACTCCATTACTGCTGTAAATAAAAATATAAAACATATTGAACCTGCTCTTAGTGGGATATGGCACAATTACATTCAATGGGAGAAATAGATAGATGATAATACTTTTTGATTTAGATGGAACACTTATAGACTCAACTGAGGCAATTTTGGAGAGTTTTCATAACTCATTTGATGTTTTTAACTCTCCTCATCCAACAGATGATGCAATAAAGGCATTAATAGGACATCCTCTTGATGTTATGTATAGAGGTTTAGGTGTTGATGAAGAAAAAATATGGGATTTTGTAGATACCTATAAAAAACATTATAGAAAAATATCTACACAAAAAACACTCCTGCTTGAAAATGCAAAAGAGGCAATAGAGATGGCTCATGAATTTGCAACCTTAGGTATTGTTACAACTAAAACAGGTAAATATTCTCGTGTACTGATGGAACACTTTAAACTTATGGATAAATTTGATGTACTTATAGGTAGAGAAGATGTAGTAAACCCTAAACCAGATGCAGAACCGATTTTAAAAGCATTAGAAAAATTAAATGCAAACGATAAAGATGTCTGGATGGTAGGAGATACTACTATGGATCTTATATCTGCAAAAAATGCAGGTGTAAATAATATAGGAGTTTTATGTGGATACAATACGAAAGAGGTATTGGAACAATATACTAATGTAATATGTCAAGATACTTATGAAGCAGTTAAATATCTTCAAAAGGAGTATGCTTATGAAAGGTAAAGTAGTGTTGAGTTTCGTTGCTCTAACTATCTTTCTTTTTATGACAGGCTGCTCCTCTTCAATACTCTCTTGGAAAAGAGCACAACAATCAGCCCATAATGCAGTAGTTGATCCTATGACTTGGGCTCCGGCAATTGGAAGTGTTGCTCTTTATACAACGAAATATGACAATCATGCAACACAATATTTTATGGATCATAAGCCCATACAATGTATAAAATTCTCATCGACAGATTGTGCAGATAGGGCAAATGATTATCGTCTTTTAAATAGTGTTATTACCTTTACAACGGCCGTATTGATTAATGATGAGGGAAATATTACAAAAAAACTAAAGAGAGTTGTTGTTGAAGAATCTAGTTATATAATTGGTAAATCTACTGTCGATATGCTTGAAAGCGTAGGAAAAAAGAGTCCTGATGGAACAGCTAATGATGCACTTGCTTCTCATCATGCCCTTGAGCCATTTGCTGGTTCAGCTATGACAAGAAGGAATGTTTCACAGATGAATATTCCAGCATTTGGAAAATATGCTATTGTTGGTGTAAGTTATTACACATCAACTTATGCAGCTCTTACAAGGGTGCAAGATGGTGCTCACTCGTTAGGTGATCAATTTGTCAATATGGCAGTAGGAAATTTTCTTGGACTTTTTATACATGATTTGTTTATGTTAGAAGATGGTATACAACTTAATGTTGTACCTACAAAGGAGAGAGTTGCTATGTCGGTTTATTATCATTTTTAGTAGAAAATTATCACACTTTGAACTTGCTTCGTTGTTTATATTATATTTTCAAGCTATATTTAAGTGCCAGTTGCCTAAAATACAGCTAAATAGACTTAATAAAGTTTCTTGAAAAATTGAAGGAGAATTTATGCTAGAAATTAGATGGCATAGCCGTGCAGGTCAAGGTGCTGTAACTGGAGCTAAAGGTTTAGCAGATGTTATTTCAACAACTGGTAAGCATGTTCAGGCGTTTGCATTTTATGGATCGGCGAAACGTGGGGCGGCAATGACTGCATATAACCGTGTTGATGATAAAATTATCATGAATCATGAAAAATATATGGAGCCGGATTATGTGTTTGTAATTGACCCTGCCTTAGTTTATACTTCTGATGTTACTGTAAATGATAAAGAGAATACTATTTATATCATTACAACACATTTAAGTACACAAGAACTTATAGCTTCTCAACCGAAATTAGAGGGGAAAACAATTTATACAGTAGATTGTATTAAAATTGCGCAAGAGACTATTGGTCGTGCTATTCCAAATACACCTATGCTTGGTGCATTTATGAAAATATCTGAGATGTATGATATAGAATTTTTTAAAGAGAATATGAAAAGAATTCTTGCAAAATTACCTCAAAAAATCGTTGATGCAAATATGCTTGCAATTCAACGTGCATATGACGAAGTGAAATAAGGAGCTGATGATGGCAAATACAGGTTGGGACGAATTTGAAATCGGAGCAATGCTTCGTACATTTGAGGGTGAAGCAGGTGATGTTGTTAACACTCTACAAGAAGACCGTAACTACACACAAAATAGTTCATTTAGTGCATCAGTAGCAGATTGGAGAATTGAGAAACCAGTTTTCAATAAAGATTACTGTATTGATTGTCAATTTTGTTGGGTTTATTGTCCAGATATTTCAATTATTTCAAGAGATAAGAAAATGATAGGTATAGATATGGATCACTGTAAAGGGTGTGGTATCTGTGTTGAGGTTTGTCCAACAAATCCAAAATCACTTCTTATGTTTCCTGAAAAAGCAGATGAAGAGACAGAAATTGCTCAATGGCCGAGTAAAGAAGAGAAGGAGAAATAGATGGCATTTGATAAAATGGAATTAAAAGATATTGAAGTATGGGATGGCAATTATGCCGCTGCACAAGCACTGAGACAATCTCAAGTGGATGTTGTATCTGCATATCCTATTACACCATCTACGGGAATAGTTGAAGGATTTGCAAAGTTCAAAGCTGACAATTATGTAGAGGGTGAATTCGTAATGGTTGAGTCAGAACATGCTGCAATGTCAGGGTGTATTGGTGCTGCTGCTGCTGGTGGGCGTGTTGCTACTGCAACTGCTTCTCAAGGTCTTGCACTTATGTCTGAGACACTTTACCAAGCATCTGGTATGCGTCTGCCAATCGTACTTAATCTTGTAAACCGTGCATTAGCTGCTCCACTGAATGTAAACGGCGATCACTCAGATATGTATATGGTTCGTGATAGTGGTTGGATTCAATTTGATGCTTACAATCCTCAAGAGGCTTATGACTTAAACTTTATTGCATTTAAAGTAAGTGAAGATCATGATGTAAGACTTCCTGCTATTGTAAATCAAGATGGTTTTATGACTTCTCATACAGCACAGGGTGTGCATACTATGGATGATGACACTGCGTTTGGTTTTGTTGGTGAGTATAAACCAATGAACGATATGTTAGACTTTGAACATCCAGTAACACATGGTGTTCAAACTGAAGAAGATTGGCACTTTGAGCATAAAGCGCGCCAACATAATGATATGATGACTATTGTTCCAGGTAAAATTGATGAAGCGTTTGCTGCATTTGAAAAACTCACAGGAAGAAAATATAATCAAGTAGAAAAGTATGATATGGATGATGCTGATGTAGCAGTTGTTTGTATGGGTACTTCAGTTGAAACTGCTCGTGAAGTTGCTCTTGAAATGAGAGAAAAAGGCATTAAAGCTGGTGTTGTTGGTATTCGTGTATTTAGACCGTTCCCATTTATGGCAATAGCTGATGCACTTAAAGATGTAAAAGCAGTAGCTGCACTTGACCGTTCGGCTCCAGGTGGAACTCCAGGTGCACTTTTCAATGAAATTGCTGGTGCACTTTATAATACAGACTCTAAAATGCTTCTTTCTGGATATATTTATGGTCTTGGTGGTCGTGACTTAACAAAAAAACATTTAGTTGATTTATTCACTGAGCTTCAAGCAAATGCTGATGCAGGTAAAGTGCTTACAAAACAACAACAGTTTATCGGTGTTCGTGGACCGAAACTAGCTTATTTATAGGAAATTAGTATGAGTGAAATGAAAAAAATTAAAAATTTAAAAGAGTTTTCAACATCAGCAGATAGATTTGAAGGTGCAAACCTTCTTTGTCCTGGTTGTGCTCACTCTATCATCGTTCGTGAAGTTTTAAACGCAACGAATGATGATTTGGTTCTTGCAGCTTCTACTGGATGTCTTGAGGTTTGTACAGCTGTTTATCCATATACATCTTGGGATGCTTCTTGGATTCACATTGGTTTTGAAAATGGTTCTACTGCAGTTGCAGGTGCTGAGGCAATGTACAAAGCACTTAAAACAAAAGGGCGTTTAAAACAACCAGATCGTACTCCTAAATTTGTAGCCTTTGGTGGTGATGGTGCATCTTATGACATCGGTTTTCAGTGGATTTCTGGCTGTATGGAGAGAAATCACGATATGATGTATGTTGTTCTAGACAATGAAGTATATGCAAATACTGGTGGACAGCGTTCATCTTCTACACCAATTGGTGCAAGTGCAACAACTACACCAGCAGGTAAAATTTCTTATGGTGAGACAAAAAACAAAAAAGACATGATGGGAATTATGGCTGCTCACAATATTCCGTATGCTGCACAAGTTGCTCCAAACAAATGGAAAGATATGGTGAAAAAAATCCAAAAAGGTTTTGCAACTGAGGGTGCTGTATTTATTAATGCTGTTTCTCCTTGTACAACTGAGTGGAAATTTGATCCAAAAGATACAATGCACTTAACAGATTTAGCTACAGATTCATTAGTGTTCCCACTTTATGAAATCATTGATGGGCATGAGTTAAACATTACTTACCGTCCTAAAAATATAGTTCCTGTGGAAGAGTATTTAGCTGCACAAGGGCGTTTTAGACACTTGTTTAAAGATCAGTACAAATACTTAATTAAAGAGTGGCAAGAGCGTGTAGATGCAAACTGGGCGTATCTAAACAGACGCGAAGAAGCTCGCGTTTAGTAAACTTCTGGCTTCGGTACAATTTGCATATAACTCAGACACGGCAGGCTATAGCCTAGCCTTAGTCTGAGTTAGGCACAACTTATACCAAATCTAAAACTTCTTTATTTTTCCCCTCATTTGGATATTTTCTTTGCTAATGATAAATCAATTTTAAGCTTCATATATATACGAAATTAGTATAATGTGAGATGAGATTATTTTTTCTATTAATTGTTGTTTTTTCTACACTATTACAGGCTTATGATATTGATCAAATGCTTGATTTATATCGTAAAGATAGTGACCTTTCAAAAAAAACAAAAAATGAATCACTTGGACATTTGACAATATATACTCGTGATGACTTAGAAAGAATGCAAGCGCATAACTTGGGAGAGCTACTTAACTCCTTGCGTTCATTTCGCTACAATGAAAATATGCTTGGTATGTCTGATGTGCTTCATACAGATCCCTCTCTTTACTCAAGTGATACAGTAAAAATCTTTATAAACAATCATGAAATTACATCAGCTTATGCTGGGAGTGGTCTTTTTCTTTATGGAAATATTGACCTTGGTTTTGTTGATCATGTAGAGATATACGAGGGTAGTACATCTACTGCTGTGAATTCTGAACCTGCTATTATTACTATTAAGCTTTATTCAAAAGATCCAGTGCGAGAGTCTGGTGGACATTTGCAAGCATATGGTGGTTCAAGAGGAACGGACCATGAAAATGTCTCTTATGCTGCTGCTTCAAAGGATTTTAAGTATTATCTTTATGCAAGCCGTAGTGATATTAGAAGAACACACTATACACATGAAAATCATGATATTTCAAGAGATTACAAACAAAAACACGCTTTGATGACACTTGATTATAAAAATATTAAAGTAGGTGCTGAATATATTGATCATAAAGCTGACCCTTTTCTCTCTCTAAGTATGTTCGCTACACCGAAAGATGGTGATATGAGTTATAAGCTTAAAAGAGTGAGTTCAACTATGAGCTTTTTAGATGATGATTCATTAAAACTTTCTCTATCTTTTATAAGAATGAATGAACATCTTAACTTTAATATGGATAGAACACTCTGGACAACTAACAATTTAGACGTGATGTTTCTTCCACAAGACAGTTTTGTAGTTGATAGTGTAGATGATGTTTATAGTGCAAAGGTTGAAAAAAAAATACTCTATAAAGCTAACACTTTTTTGCTTGGAGCAGATTATATTAAAAAATCTCTGCATGATGTAAAATCATATGAAAATGGCTTATTGGACACGGAGCCAACTTTTGTAGATAATTCTATCTTTGGTTTGTATATGCAAGATGATTTTGCAATAGCAGAAAATCAAATTATAACTGCTTCACTTAAGAGAAATCAGTACTATAGTAAAACAAATAGAGCACAGCGTAATTTTCATACTCTTCAAACGCGTTTAGGCTATATTGCAACTTCAAAAAAGAGTACTTTTAAGGCTTTCGTTTCAAGTATGGAAATACCAACGGAGCAGTATGCTTTAGCCTTTGCAAAAACAAATGAGATTGAACTGTTGCGTATAGTAGATGTTTCCGCAGAGTATGCAAGACATATAAATACAGCGACATTGGGATTTTGTTTGGAATATCTGCAAAATCAGAACTCAAAGATATTGATAGAACAAAAGGATATTCCAAAATATTATGATAATTACAGTGCAAGTATAAAATATGATTATGATTTTGATCCATTTAACTCCTTAAAATCTATGCTCTTTTATAACAGGTTTCATAATCCTGTAAATATTACACAGGAGAGTGTAACTGGTGGTTTTGTACGATTACTCAATACTTATGAAAAGTTTGATATTTACAATGAAGTAGATTATTATAAAGAGTATAGTTCTGAGATAAATGGGTATATGTATAATGCAGGTGTAAGATATAGGGCTACTCCATCTTTGATATTTTCACTTAAGGGCGTCAATATCTTCAATAGTGCAGCAACGAGTAGATACAGCTATATAAAAATGAATGGTTTTACTCCTGAGCAAAAATCACTATATATGTCACCAATTGACAGTACTTTTAGCGTTGGAATGGAGTATAGCTTTTGAAAACAGTTACCCTCCTTTTAATTATGTTCTTTTTTAGTAATTTGGGTGCTTCTGATATAGAATGGGAGTCATTGATTCTTGAAAAAATGCTAACAAGTATGAGTAGCAGAAATAAAGTACTTATTTATACAAAAAGCATCAAAATGAAAAAGATAGTAGAGTATCTTACAGATGCTAGAGTTAGAGTTACTAAAAATTGTAAGAGGGCTGATTTTGTTTTGTTAGAAGAAGATGAAAAAGAGCTGTGCAATAAACCAGAAATAGTTTTTAATTATCGTATTTATCTTCATAATCAAAATGCGGTTGGTGTTTTCTTTTGGCAAAAAGGTCGTCCTACAATACGCTTTTCTTTAAAGCGTTTAGAGCAGTTTAATCTTCAAGTCAGAGGGGAGTTGTCTAAATTTGTTTCATCAAATCAATAGTGGAATCATAAATAAAAAACTTTTTCAATTTGTTATATTGATTTTAATAATGATTTCCTTTTCGTTTGTCTCCTATACGGAGTATAAACATACACTTAAAGAAACGACAAAAAAGTTGAATGAAAAAGTAATTTTATTTCATTTTGAGACCTTTTCTGCACTCAATAAAATATATGAAAAAGATACAAATAAACATTTTTTAGAAGCTGTAAAAAAGAGTAGAAAATTGCGCGAGTCGTTTGAAGATATGCTGCGTTTAATTCGTATATCTACTATTCAGAATCTTTTTGTTATTGCTAAAGATAAAGAAAATAATTTTTATTTTTTACTAGATAGTGATCAAAATTCAAAAACACGTTCAAATTTTATGGAGCCTTTTGAACCACTTGGAAATTTTTGGAATGATTGTTATAAATATAAAAAATTCCAAATATTTCATCATCATAATACCAAAAATTTATGGATAACCATAGCCTATCCTATAATCGAAAATAACCAAACAGTAGCAATAATAGGTGCAGATATTTCTCGTAGTTTATATGCTAATATTCAGAGTAATCTTGGTGATTTTAGTAATTTCTTTTTGTGGATTTTATTGCTGAGTGCATTGTGGTTTGTAATCTTGTATGTTTTGACACTTTATTTTAGAAAAAAAGCTTATGAGGGATATATTGATCCTCTTACACAGGTATATAACAGAAAATATCTTTACGATATAGTTTTGAAAAAACTTTCTCGTAATTATCAACTTTTTATGCTTGATATAGATTTTTTTAAACAAGTTAATGATGCTTATGGGCATGATACGGGTGATTTTGTATTGCAGGAAGTCGCTAGACGTATACAGCGGTTTATGCGTTCAGAGGACTCTTTAATTCGCTATGGAGGAGAAGAATTTTTGATCTATACTAGAGACCTTACTCCTCAAAAGGCATTAGAATTTGCAGAGCGTATAAGAGGAAATATTCAAAGTTCGCCAATTGTTTTTAATGAGATTAGTTGTCATGTAACCGTTTCCATTGGTGTAAATCCTTACGCGGAGAAAGAAAAACCATTTCAAGAGATGCTTAAAAAGGCGGATGAAGCGCTTTATGAAGCGAAAATATCAGGAAGAGATTGTGTAAGACTTTCAAAGTAAGTTAACTTCTCTATTTCAATCTTATTAAATTAAAATTCGCTAAAATACTTTTAATACAATAGAAATAAAATTAAGGAATATTATTATGCCACTATTAGACTCATTTACAGTTGACCATACAATTATGCCTGCTCCAGCAGTTCGTCGTGCTAAGGGAATGAAAACACCATCGGGAGATGATATTACAGTTTTTGATTTGCGTTTTTACAAGCCAAATAAAGAAAAAATGGATGGAAGAGGAATTCATACACTTGAGCATCTTTTTGCAGGTTTTATGCGTGAGCATCTTAATTCTAAAGATGTAGAAATAATTGACATCTCACCTATGGGTTGTCGTACAGGTTTTTATATGTCTCTTCTTGGAACTCCATCAGAAAAAAAAGTTGCAAAAGCTTGGAAAAAATCTATGCAAGATGTTTTAAAAGTAAAAAGCAAAAAAGATATTCCAGAGTTAAATGTTTATCAATGTGGTAGCTATAAAATGCACTCACTTAAAAATGCGAAAAAAATTGCGCGTGATATTTTAAGCCATAAGATTGGTGTGATGGACAATGAAAAACTAAAACTCTCTAAGAAAAAACTCAAAGAGATAAACGGCTAATGTTAGTCGTAGTACCAATGGACTCTACTGATGTCCAAGAAGCAAAGATAACACCAGTTTTAGAAGCAAAAACATGGGCAGAACTACGCATAGAAGAGGGTGAACTTGTAGAAGTTCTGCACGCAGATGCCTATGATGCTTTTGAAGCGTGGCCAGAGGCAGTTGTTGTCTGTAGTGATGGCGAGCCTGTAATGGATTTTATAAATATGTCTATGATAGTGCTTGTTGCACATACGCAAAAAACGATAGATGAAATAGTAGAGGCATTTTTATTTCGTGAGCTGCACGATTTGGCATACTAGGCTGTAGCAATGGATTTAAAACAGTTTCTTGAGCTTTTTAATCCTTTACCAGGAAATCATTATTTGCTTGTTACAGATACAATAGATGAAGTAGCCTTTGCATTAGAAGAATTGTTGCAAAAGGTGGGAGGGGAGTTGCATATTGCTCTGTATGAAGATACCCCATCAAAGTTGCCAGCAGCTCTAAACGCAGCGAAACTACAATCTATTCAAAATCTATCACAACCTTTTCGAGCACTCCCAAGAGACAATGATATTGTCATCTTCAAAGATATACAGCAGTTGCATAAAAATTTTGAACAACTCTTAAAAATTGCATATACAACGCTAGCAAATAACGCTGATATAATCATAATGCAAAAAAGTGATTCTATGGACGTTGAAGCTACAAAAGAACTTTTAGAGTGTTATGAGTTTCGAGCACCAAATGCCATAGACCTACTTAAAGGGTATGATTTAGTGATGGCAAAGAAGATGCATATGTGGGGCAATGGGTTATAAATCAATAGAAGGAAATGAAATGGATTATTTTTTAGATGCTTACAGGCAGTTTACAAATTTTCAGGGTAGAGCGAGTAGAAAGCAGTATTGGATGTTCTATCTCTTTTATGTGATTTTTTATATAATGTTTGCAGTTTTAGATGATCTACTACAGACAGGTGGGCTGTTTATGGCTCTATTTGCACTTGTCTCTATACTACCTAATATTGCAATAGTAACAAGAAGACTGCATGATATAGATAAAAGTGGTTGGTGGCAATTGTTGATATTTATACCAATTATTGGAGCAATTGTCTTGTTGGTATTTTTAGTTATGAAAGGGACAGAGGGTGAAAATAGATTCGGTTCTGTACCTTTAAACTAAAAGATATTAAAAATCTTCCTTATCAAACTCTGCATCAGCTTTTGCATCTTCGATGCGTTTGAGCTGGGCATCACTCATCATAAGAACCTTAATTTTTTTAGTGAGAGCTGTTCTGTCTGGAAGCTTTGTAAAGTAAGCGTAGATACCATAAAACATAATAAGTGTTGTAAGTACAACAATACCTGCTTGAATAGGTGAAAATTTTTGAATAGGCTCTTTTATACGCATTTCGCATACACCGCCAGGACAATGTGTTGCTTTCTCTTTTTTTATTAGATTAAAGATTTTACACCCTAAACATACCGAAAAGGCAGCTTCAAAGAAGAGTAGTGCCATACAGATGAGACAAACAAGCACTTTAATTGGGTTTGGCTGAAAATCAATTACAAGATAGTAAAACATAGGCCAAGCTATGACCATACCTATTGCCCATGCGAAGCGTTTTTGTGTTGCTCCTACATACTCTGGTGTTTGGTTTTGTACGAAGAAACGACCTAAAAGCAGACTCGGAGAGTAGCGTGGTTGTATGATTCTGATGGTAAAATCTATGGCAAAAAAAGTAACAAAGTATTCAGAAAAGACAGCTGTGCCTAGCATTACACCATTTACTAGTCCTAAAAAAGCACCAACAAAAAGTATTGCCGCTGCTGCTCTTGCTTCTCTTTCATTAAGCACTCTTACATCATATCCTGGTACTTTCTCACCATACGCAAAAAAATCATTCATTCATCTTCCCCTTTTTTCTTTTAAAGCTCCAAATTAGGAGCTTATTCAAATGCCTCTTCTATCTCTTCTATAGGATTTGTTTTTTTATTTCCTGCATCAAATATATAAGCATACATAGGTACATAAACTAATGTAAGAAGTGTACCGACTAAAAGTCCACCGATGGCAACATCTGCTAGTGGGCTTAGTCTCTCTAGTCCTACTGCTTGTTCAAGTGCAATAGGAATCATTCCTGCAATAGTACCAAACGCAGTCATCATAACAGGACGAAATCTTACACGAACAGCCTCTTGTGCACTCTCAAATGGAGACTCGCCTTTTTCTCTATATCCCTGATAGAAGTCAATGAGTAGTACCGCATTTTTGATAATAATACCAAAAAGGAGTAAAATTCCCAATAGACTCGGCATACAGCTTGGTTTTCCAAAGAGTAGCATTCCCCAAGCCGCACCAATAAGTGAAAGTGGTAAAACTACTATCATAATAAAGGCAAGTCGTACAGATTTGTAAATTGCAATAAGTGCCATAATTAAAATAACAACACCAAGACCAATAGCTTTTAGCATTCTCTTAAAGCTATCATTAATTTGAGCAATATCACCTGTTTGAGTAAGCTGTACATTGTCAATTTTTGCATTTTTAAGTGCTGCTAATGTGTCATCAGTCAAGTGTGTTACAGGTCTTTTTGAACGATAGCCATTTACATCGACAGAGTAGAGCATTTTGTCTCTCTCAATTTTTGCAAATGTCAAATGTCGTTTGAGTTTTGCAATGGCTGAGAGTGGAATCTCACCAGATGGTGTACTAATTGGTAAAAGTCTTAAAGTCTCTATATTTTTAGAGAATTTTCCTTTTAGATATAGTCTTACAAACTGTGTATTCATAGATTCTAAGTTAGCATTTAAGCCAATAATTTGCCCTTTAAGAGGGATCTGCATTGCAATCTGATAAGGAGTAACACCATAGCTAAGTGCTTTATTCTCATCAATGTCAAGCTCAATCTCTGTAAAATCTTTGTCCCAACTTGTAGAGACAGATGTTAAACCATGGACTTTTTGCATGGCACGCTCAACTGCATGAGCCTTATCTGCTAAACCATCTACATATGGCGAACTAAGACGAGTATCTACTGTTGCTTTAATGCTAGAGAGTGCAGTAGCTCCAAAGTCAAAGACATCATTGCGTTTAACACCTTCTAAGTGAGAGAGTTTGTCTCGTATCATACCTTCTAGTTGCCAGATAGTTTTCTTTCTTTTAAAACGATTTACTGCATCTATGGTAATAGTCGCTTCTGATGGTAAATTTCCACTTCCAAGACTAAGTACACCTGGTTCTGTACCAAATGCAACCGAACTTCTTTTTACCCATTTTTGGCTATCGAGCCATTTTAAAACAGGTTTTATCTTTTTCTCTGCACTATCTACACTCTCATTTGAGCTAAAGGCAATTTGTGCTTTGATGATACCTGTATCCATAGGCGGCATTGCATCTTTACCAATTGTAGGCATGATATTTTTCATACTTAATACCATAATTGCAACAACACCCATAGTAAGCATCATACGGCGTAAAAACCAAAACTTTCCATTTGAAAACTTAATAATACCAACATAAGGGGATACAAGTCGTCCAATGGTGTTTTGATAAAATTTTTCAAAAAGATTTTCTACTTTTGTTTTGCCTGTACCATTTTTATAGAGCCACTTAGAGAGTGACGGAATGAATGTAATAGATAAAAACCATGAAACCAAAAGAGCAATGATAAGCGTCTCAATGAGTGGCTTAAAGATTTTCTCTGGAAATCCACCAACAAACATAAGTGGGAAGAGAATTGCAATAGTTGCAATAGTTCCAGCAAATACAGGAGAGAGAACCTCTTTTGTACCGTGAGTAATGGCATCTTCGAGTTTTTCATGTCCCTCGTTGAGATGCCTCTCAATGTTTTCAAGTACAACGACCGCATCATCAGTAAGCATACCAAGTGCTAAAATGATTGCAGTATAAATTACAATGTTTAACTCTCCACCAGTAAGCCAAATAATAGCCATAGTTGAGAAGAAAACCATAGGAATGGAAAGACCAGCAGCAACAATTGCACGGAAGTTTCCTAAGAAAATCATAATAACTAAAAGTGTGTAAATGACGGCATCACGAAGTGCCTCAAGCATATTACTATTTGCTTGTTCGATGAGGTCTCTTTGTGTATCAGAAATTTCAAATTTGATATTTGGATACTCTCTCTCAAGTGTTTTCATCTGTGCGCGTGCTGCTTTACTTACAGCAAGAACACTTCCTCCTGGTGCGCGTTGTACGGCTAGCGCAATGGCATCTTTACCATTTCCTATGTAGCCACTTGTACGCTTTTTATAAGACCATGTTACATCTGCAATATCGCTAAGTCTTACATTTGGCATAATTTGAAGTTGTTTTAACTTTTGAATATTGTCTTTTTCACCATAAAAAGTTATGGTATAAAAACTATTGTCACCCTTTACAAAACCTATTGGCATATCACGGTTAAGTGTATTGATCGCTTTTGCAATAGTCTCAAAGTTTACATTGTATCGTTTTGCCTTAAAAGGATCAACGGCAATATTTATGGCACTTTGATACCCTCCAAAAACTTCAACATTTCCTATTGTTTTATTACTCAGTAGGGCAGGTTTTATAAATGAGTCTGCTATTTTTCTAATGCCTGCTAAGTCAATATTTTTATTTTTAGGGCTTAGTGATATAACATCAACTGGAAGTGTAAAGTCTCCTGCTGTATAGATTGAAGGGTTGGTTCCTTGTGGTAGCTTCGCTTTTACGATACTTAGCGCATTTGAAACATCAACTGCTGCTGCGTTTAGCCCTTTTTTGTAACCAAAATCCGCTTTTACAATAGAAAAACCTGCAACATTTACGCTGCTTACATCTGTTACAAGACCAAGACGAGAAATCTCTTGCTCGATAGGCTTAGAAACTGTAGAAGCTGCAACTTGTGCCGTAGCACCTGGAACTTGAGTAATAACAAGAACTTCAGGTGGATTAGCATCAGGAAAGAGATTTTTTGGCAAGGTTACAAGCGCAATAATCCCCATAATAAAAAAGGCAACTATAATGGAATATAGTAAATATGGTCGTTTATAAAAAAAATCAAACATTTTCTATTCCTCTACTTTTAAAGCGTAACCACTTGTGAGTTTTAGTAAAATATCTGGTTTTGCAACAACAATTCTTTTACCTTTTAAATTCTGTGAAATAACAACACCCTGCTGTGCACTTTGAATAATATTTACCTCTTTTGCCTCTGCTTGAGCACCATTTATAACAAGAACATAACTTTTGCCATTTTTATTTAGTAGTGCATCAAATGGAAGGAGTGTTGCTTTTTGGTTAAATACAACAACATTAACCTGAACTCTATCTCCACTTACAAGATGTGCATCTCCTGTATAAACTTTATACTCTGCAAGACCGTGATAAGTTGTGTTGAGTGGTGTTGCTGCATAAAATTTATTTTCAAATTTCACACCGCGTATTGGCAGGTCAGTAGGCACTCTTACCATAAGGTAAAATCCATTTTTAGAGCTTATTGCAACAAGTGGTTTGCCTGGCGCACTGATGCTCCCTTGATTTGTAAATGTTTTAGAGATAACACCATTAACAGGTGAGACAATTTTTGCATAAGAGAGGTTGTTTTGTAACTCTATCTCTTTTTGTTTGAGTCCATTTAACCCTGCTTGTGTATTTGCTATCATTGTAGTCTCTTTTTGAGACTCTTCAATGGAAGCACCCTGTACTTTGAGTAGGTCTAGGGTTCTTTTATGTGTTGCTTCAAGGTTAGCAAGTGCTACCTTTGTAGCCTGTATCTGTTCTTGTACACTTTTAAGAGAACTTCTAATTGTAGTTGTGTCAAGTCTTACAATTACTTCACCTTTTTTCACCCGCGTGCCACTTGGTTTTATCATCTCTATTCTTGCTGCAATTCTTGAAGCAAGTTTCACATCTTTATCATTTGCTACCTCTGCCAAGTATGGAAGAGTAAGTGTTACGGCTGATATTTTTGGACTCATAGCTTTTGCTACAATAGGATAAATCTTTGCTTTAGGCAAATTTGCATCATGCGCTCGTGCCTCTTTTATCTTTTTTACACCTGCTATGCCAAGACCTACGACTACTATTAACGCTATTATTATTTTTATATATTTGTTCATTTAACCATCTCCTCTATATTGTTTGCATAAATTACAGCGAGTTGCATAACTGTCTGCCATTTTTGCGCTTTTGCTTGGTAAAGTTTTGCTTTTGCATCTACTACATCATCTTCATAGCGTAGATACTCTTCGGTTGTGAGTCTTCCACTTTTGTAGTTTATTTTAGCGATCTCTAAAAGTTTTTGTTTGTTTTTTATACTTTTTTGTGAAAGCTCAATTGATCGCTCCAACAGTGGTAGTGAAGAGTTGAGCATATCGGCTTTAGATGTAAGCTCATCATTTAGTTTTTGCAGTTCTACTCTTTGAGCATCAAGTTCTATTTCTGATTTTGTAATAGCATCATATCGACTCATAGCCAAAAGTGGAATATTGACATAAACGCCAATCTCTCCATAATTTTCATCTATGTTATTTTGCGTATTATAGGCTCTAGCCGTTGAGTAAGAGTAAACGCCATGTGCTACTACTGATGGATAGAGTTTCTCTTTTTGTGCATGTACATTTAGCTGGGAGGCTTTTATTTTCTCTTGAAGAGGTTGCAGTGATTTAAGAGCACCTTTTCTTACAGGGCTAAGCTCTTGCATGGCAATTCCATCACTGAGTTTTATACCTGTGAGCGTCTCTATTGAACTTACAGCTTTTTTCTTTTGTAGTTCTATATTGTTTTTAGAGATACTTATCTGATTTAATCCATCATTTATTTTGTAAAGTGCTGAGGCAGGTACACGACCATTATCTACTTTTATCTTGAGTGTTTTTTCAGTCTCTAGCAGAGATTTTTCTTTTAAATCAAGTGCTTTTTTTAATTGGCTAAGGTAGAGTAGATTTGCATTGCTTCCTACTATTATTGCCTCATTTTGCAGCATATTTATTCTTTTTTTTGCTTTTGCACTCTTTTGCATAGCTTTTGCTTCATCTGCCATTGTGTAGATTGATTTTACAAAAATTGGCATAGAGAAGTTTGCACCAGCTTTATAGATGTTATAACTAAAAGGCTGTGAAATGTCATCTGCTGGTGTTATCATTCTTGTCAGTCTATTTGGTGCAACAGGTACCATTCCTGTAGGGTCTGAGTAGTTGTCATAGGTAGCAAAGAGATTTACTTTTGGGTAAAGCTCCGATGTAGCCTGTGAAGCAGATATAGCTGCTTCTTTGACACTCATTTCATCTGATTTTGTCTGCGCATGAGACTTTAGCGCACTAAAGAGCTCGGGCAGTGTGTGGGCGCTTAGCAGATAGGGCAGGCTAAGCGCAAGTAGGATTTTTTTCATTTTTTACCTCCAGCATAAGTTTAATTTTTGTAAATATGTAGTCCGAAATTTCATCAATATCGCAGTCACTACATGTATCTAAGTCTGCGTTGAGTGCTACTGCGTTTGCGCGTAACGGTTTTGTTGTAACAAGCAGGTTGATAGTGCCTACAATCATAAAGTGAATAATCATAGGTATGACATTATGAAAGATGCCTTGTGATTCTCCCTCTTTTAAAATGCTACTAAGCAGTGTAAAGAGTTTTCGCAGGCTCTCAAACATCATCTCCGGAAGGTGAGCACCGCTGTCACTGAGTTCTCTTAATATGAGTGCAGGCAAGTAGGGGTGCTCATCACAATATTTGGCATATGTTTTGATGAATGCTTCTAAATCAGCAAGTGGTGAAACGCAGCACTTTTCGCTCTCTATGACCTCTTCATGTATCGCATCTAAAGCGTGACTCATTACAGCGCTGTAGAGGCCTGCTTTATTTTTATAGTAGTAAAAAATCATTGCTTTGTTAACATTACACTCTTTTGCTATTTCTTCAGCAGTCGTAGCTTCATAGCCATTTTTTGCAAAAAGCATCATTGCATTTTGAATAATGCTTGCTTTTGTAGCCTCAGCATCTCTTGTTGGTTTTGCCATTTTTCTATCCTATTAACTAACTGGTTAATTATAACTGATTTTTTGTAAAATGAGACTTAAATGTTAGTAATTATTAAAAAGATTATTTTAGAATATCTTTATTTTGATGTGCATAGATAATAATAGCAACAAATACACCACCTTGAATTACACCTAAAATAACTTCTGAAATAACAGCCATCATTGCATTTAGAGTTTGAGGTATCCAGTCTCCTGAACCAAGTGTTGTAAATGTTACAGCTGAAATATACATAGATGTTATAAAACTATGCTCATGGATTGTTTGAAGGTTTTGAGGGCTAAACTCTGAATTGAGATGAAAAAGAGTAAAGACATCAAAAATGTTAAAAACAACTGCATAGTAAATAATGGTAACAATGGTTACTTCAAAGTAAAGGAGTACAACCTGCATAAGTGCTACATGAAAATGGTGTTTTGAACGGCTAAAGATGTAAATTGCACTATCAAGCAGAGCAAAACGCACTAAAACTATGTAAAAAATATTGGCTATTAAAATTTCATCATGGTAAGTTGTAAAAAAAGCAACCTCTTTTATGTGAAAATACCACTCAAAAAGAAGAGGCAATAAAACCATAGGTATAACAAGAAATGCTATATTTATATTTTTAATATAACGCTTATCTCTTTGAAAATAACTCATATATTAGTTGTTGTTTGCAAGAAGTGTTTCAAAGGCTTGTGTAATCTCTTCAGCTTGTACTAACCCCTCTAAAAAGATTTTTCCATTTAAAAAGAAAGTAGGGTCTTTGCTTACACCCTCTTCAACAGCTTTAAGTGTGTCGTATTCATAGTCAAATGAGACTCTCACAGGGAGATGTTTTATGCTACAGCTAAGTCTTTTTGAAAATTTTGCAGTGCTTACTCTATCTCCATAAAGAAGACCATGAAAAAGAGGGTACTCTTTATGCTCTGCGTTTAGCACTTCTCCTTGGTTCATTTCGTGGCAGGCTTCATTCATAAAGATTTTCCTTTTAGGTGTGTTGCTATTTCATAAAGATAGTTATGCATATCAAAATAGCCTATCATCGCCTCAAAAACCATTCTCAAACAGAGTTCCATGCAGAAAAAGAGGCTAAATAAAAAGAGAAGAAATAGAAACTTCTTCTCTTTATCTAAATTTTTATATACGCTCATAGCACCTTTGTCCACAGTTTGAAAAAAAGAGACTTTTTTCAAAATATAGGGACGAAGATACCACAAAAAGAGTGGCACTAAAATAGCAAAAATGTAGTAAAAAAATATAAGTACATCTTGTGTTATAAAAGTGTTAAAGCGTAGAAAATCCACTACTATTTTTCTTTGTTCTCACAACGCAGAATTTCTGCATTTTTGATTTTGTCAAGTCTTTTTAAGACATCATCAAGTTCACCCATTGCATCATCATATTGTGCTTGAACTTTTGTTTTTTCCTCTTGTACCTTTTTAATTTGGTATTCTATCTCTTTCATTGGTACGGCACACTGTTTTGCCATAGCCTCTTCTTTGTCCATCATCCAGTCTATTATGCTTTTTAAAAAGTGGTTCATCATTTTTCCTTAGTTTGTTTTATTTAACTTTCAAATGTAGCAAATGCTGCTTTGGCGTTACCCATTACTACACTTGATTGACCATGTTTTACAATTTTTACTAAAAATGCAAGTTCTTCTTTTGTTATGCCCATTTTTTTAAGCATTTTTGTCTGTTCTATTACGCACTCTTCACTGCCTAAAGTGATAGAAGTTACGAGTAAAAGCATCATTGAAGTTTTATCATCAAATGGATTGTTTTCATCTTGAACGCTAAATTTCGAGCTCATAGCCTGTTCAATCAAAAATCTTGGATCAATTGCTTTGGCTGCGTTTAGAGACTCTGGAAGTGCTCCCATTTTTTCTACCATCATAGCTTCTACTTGTTGTGGCGTTGGTGTTTTCATATTTTTCCTTTGTGTATACTTGCATTATATATCTACTAAGTAACTAGTCGGTTAATTATACATCGAATAAATTAAATTTGTTCTTAAAATTTATAGTTTGCTATTACTCTATATTGAGATAATAGTTTGAGTTGAGAGATAGTTCCATCTGCTGAAGCAGCTGTGTTATTTTGAACCCAAATACCTTTTAATTGTAATACAAAAGCTTTCGGAGCTTTATATTGTAATACTATATTGTAATCATTTTGATCTTTATTAAATCTAGAGTTTGAAATATCTAAATAACTTAATGTTGTACTAAATCCTTTTAAACCAAAATTATCATATTTTTGGTTGTAAGCAAATTTTATGCCTTGTGAATTACCAATATAAATACTATCTGAACCTAAAGATTTTCCATAATTTGATGAAAAGAGATCATTAGAAGTAATCATATTTGTATATAATGGCGTTCCGTCCCATGCTAATACTAAACTATCATGCTTATTGTTTTCTTTTAAAACTTTTGAATATGCTAAGATAAATTTTGAACTTTTTATAGTTGTAGCAGCTTTTAATCCTATAGCATTTACAGATATTTTTCCACCTGCAACGCTAGGGTTATTTCTAAAATATGTATCTGCATTTCCTATACTTTTTTGATTAATATATTGTCCACTAAAAGCGACTTTAACATCAGAAAGATTTAATTTATAACTCCCATCCAAATAGACAGAGTTTAAAAAATTCTCTGCATAATAATCATATGCTTTTAAAGAATAAGCATTAGCTTGATGTGTAAAACTTAACATTTCTAAAGATCCAGAATCTGATCCCGTAATAGCTTTTGTTTTATCACCTAAAGCATGTTCGATAATATTTGTAAAAACACTAGACGTTCTCTGTTTAAATCCAGTATAATAAGAAAAAATAACCTTTGTTTTTTCTGCCAAAGTGTAATGTGCAGAAGCTCCTTCAACAGCAGATGGCAATAATCTAACAGCTTTTGCATCAATTAGTGGAGTATGAATTACTTCCCTCCCAATATAAACACCAGTATTTTGATAATCATAAGCAAGATATGCTTCACCTAAAACTGAAAAGCCTTTTCTTGCAACTGTTCCAGAAGGGTTACCTTCAATTCGTACTCCATTATCTCGTCCAATGATTGATGCATCAACACTTGAACCTAAAAGAAATGGATTTGTAGTCATAAATGTTACACCTGCACGAAAACCATACAATGATGCTGAGTCAAAATGTAATTGACCACCTACTGTATTTGCATATGCCGAAGTATTTTTTGTATTTGTATATGAGTTGTCTTTATCTGTTTGTATATAATAATATTTAATATTAGCACTTACTTTACCTTTACTAAAGGCTGCAGAAATTGTATTTACTCTTGTGCTCGCAAGTAAAGCCGATGATAATATCAGTACGCTTAATATAATATGTTTCATGTTTCCTCTATTTTAGCTTTCAATAGTTATCTTGAAAAATTTTACTCCTAAAATGATTAATAAGATATTAAACTTTTTTGTTTTCTTTTCAACAATTTATAAGAAAAATTGTTTTACAATGAATGGAGAAAGTTTATTATAAAGGAAGTAGATGAAGTTTAATAAAATAATAGTAAGTAGTTTAGTTTTCACAGGAAGTTTGTATGCAGGTGTTCTCTCTCATTGGGGGTACACGGGACATAATGACCCTGCACATTGGGGTGATATAAATCCAAAATATGCAGAGTGTAAGCTTGGTGGCTCACAATCTCCTATTAATATAACTAAAGAGATTACGGTTACAACGACTGGTCTTGCTCCAATTAGTTTTCACTATACAACAGGAGCATTAGATGTAATTAACAATGGACATACTGTAGAAGTAAGTGTTAAGCCAGGCAGTTTTATTAAAATAGATGGCAAAGAGTTTGAACTCAAGCAGTTTCATTTTCATACACCGAGCGAAAATCAGATAGATGGTAAAAGTTTTCCTCTTGAAGCGCACTTTGTACATCAGGCAAAAGATGGGACATTAGCCGTTGTAGCAGTAATGTTCCAAGATGGCAAGGCAAATCCTATTATCAATAAAATATGGGAAAAAATGCCCAAAAAAGCTGGAAAGAAATCAGCTTTTACTTTGTCTGCTGCTATGATAAATGAATTGCTGCCTAAGAATAAAAAGTATTATAGATTTGATGGTTCACTTACAACACCACCATGTTCTGAAGGTGTTCGATGGTTTGTTATGAAAGATTATTCTACTGTATCAAAGAAAGAAGTAGAAGAGTTTTTACATACATTACACCATCCAAATAATCGTCCAATTCAACATGTAAATGCAAGAAAAGTTTTACAGTAGATAGGTAAGAGTTTTTAACTCTTACTTGTTGATGACTTTAGATTTTGCAAGGGCTGCGTGAATCTCATCAACAGAGACATCTCCCTCTAAGGAGAGGTTTACATCGCCGTCTTCTCCATGGACTTTCATATCTTTTATTTTTGCTTTTGTATCATCGCTCATACATTCACATTTTCCAGTTGAACAGTTTTGTACCATTGTGACAATATTGTCTTTTTTAACTTCACCTAAAAAGTTGATTTTTACGCCGTCGTTTGTTTTACTTACTTCTCTTTTCATTTTAACATACCTCTTTTTTAATCATTGGGAGTAGCTCTTTTTGCATGAGATCATACGTTTTTTCGTACTCTTCTTCTGCTTTGCCACTTGGGTCTTCAAAGCCTACATGGATGGTTTTGACAGCTTTAGGAAACATAGGACATGT
>NZ_JALXBK010000002.1 GCF_026991475.1 Sulfurimonas sp.
GCCTGGCTCCATTCCGAACCCAGAAGCTAAGCCTCTCATCGCTGATAATACTGCACCTTTCAGGTGTGGAAATGTAGGTCGCTGCCTAGTTAATCGTTTATTTACTTTTACTTCACTCTTTATTCTTATTATAATTTATTTATTTATTTATCTGTTTCTTATTATTCTTCTTGCTTTACTGCTTTGATATTTTAGAATCTACATTCCAAGTATGTGTTATTTTATCCATATGTACAGCATATAGTCTTTTTAAAAATTCATTTCTTGATATTTCTTTCGCCCCGAGTGACTTTAAATGAGTTGTCGGTACCTGACAATCTATAAAATCGTAACCCCATTTTTTTAAATGTTTTACAAGCATATAGTAAGCTGCTTTAGAAGCATCTGATTTATAAGTAAACATTGATTCTCCACAAAATACTTTTCCTATTGTCAAACCATATAAACCACCTACAAGTTCTCCATTTTGATAACTTTCAACGCTATGTGCAATACCCATCCCGTGTAGAACATTAAATGATTCCATTAGCTCTTCATTTATCCAAGATCCTTCTTGCCCTGCTCTTTTTGTTGTAGCACAGCAACGCATAACTTTTTCAAAATTAGTATCAAATTTATAGGTAAATTTTTTAAGACTTTTTTTGAGAGATTTACTGAGTTTGAAATCATCTAATTCCATTATAAGACGTGGATTTGTTGACCACCATAGTATTGGATCTTGATTAGAGTACCACGGGAAAATACCATTTTGATAAGCTCTAATAAGTCTGGAAGGATTTAAGTCTCCTCCCCATGCTACAATGCCTTCCTCATTAGCATCACGTGGATTAGGAAAGCTTAGTGAGTATTTATTTAATTGAGGAATATACATTAATTTTTTATGTATTCATTTATGAGTGCATTGTTTTTTACATCCACGACTACTTGTCCGCCATTTTGAAGAGTACCAAAGAGAATTTCATCACTTAGTTTATTTGTAATATTTTCTTTAATATATCTCTTAAGTGGTCGTGCACCCATCTCTGCTTTAAAAGATTTTTTAACTATGTATTTGGCAGCTTTATCTGTAACTGTTACATTTATTTTTTTCTTTTTTAGTTCACCATTTAATTCATCTATAAATTTATAGACAATTCCTTGTAGGACACTAGAAGAGAGTGGCTGGAATTCTATAGTTGCATCTAGTCTATTTCTAAATTCTGGTGTGAAAAAGGCTTTTAAATCTTCATTTTTTGCTAAAGATTTATCTTTGTTAAAACCCATAACATTTCGAGCAGTTGCCCCTATATTTGATGTCATAATTAATATAACATTTTGAAAATCTGCTTTATATCCATTATTATCTGTTAGTGTAGCACTATCCATAATCTGTAGTAAAATATTTATTAAATCTGGGTGTGCTTTTTCTATTTCATCTAACAATAAAACAGTATATGGATGTTTTTTAATTGCTTCAGTGAGCAGACCTCCTTGCTCGTATCCTACATAGCCAGGAGGTGCTCCAACCAAACGAGAAAGTGCATGTTTTTCCATATACTCACTCATATCAAATTTTTCAAAATGAATGCCTAATGTATCACTGAGTGCAATGGCAAGTTCTGTTTTACCAACCCCCGTCGGTCCAGAAAATAGAAATGAACCTATAGGTTTACTGGCAGGTGTAAGCCCTGCTTTAGCTATTTTTATGGCTTTTGAAACGCTTTGAATTGCGCTATCTTGTCCGATGACTCTTTTCTTTAAATTCTCATCCAAATTTTGTAAAGATAGAGTTTCACTTGTGCTGATTGTCGCTGGGGATATACCGACTATTGATGCTATGGTTTTCTCTATATCGGCTGCGTTTACTTTTGATTTTTTTGGCTCTTTTAGGTGAAAAGATGCTGCTGTTTCATCGATTAAATCAATTGCTATATCAGGTAGAAATTTATCATTTATATAACGTTTTGAGAGCTCTATTGCTGTTTTTAGAGCTTTATTGGTATATTTGACAGAGTGATGAGCTTCATATTTTTTTTGTAAACCTTTGAGTATTAGATAGCTTGTCTTTTTTGAAGGCTCATTAATGTCAATTTTAGAAAATCTTCTGCTAAGAGCTTTGTCTTTCTCAAAGCCATTTCTATACTCTGCAAAAGTTGTTGCACCCATACATTTTATTTCCCCAGAGGCAAGTGCTGGTTTGAGTTGATTCGCTGCATCCATAGTTCCACTTGTGCTTCCCGCACCAATAAGTGTATGAATTTCATCTATAAAGAGTATTGCATTTTCTTCACGCTTTAGTTCATCCATAACGCCTTTAAGACGTTTTTCAAAATCACCTCTGTACTTTGTACCAGCAAGTAGTGCATTTAAATCTAGGGCATATAATTTTGCATTATTGATAATTTTAGGAACATTATTTGCTGCTATTTTTAACGCAAGGCCTTCTGCAATAGCTGTTTTACCAACACCTGGTTCCCCGACTAATATAGGATTGTTCTTTTTACGTCTACAGAGAATTTGTATAACTCTTTTTATCTCTTTTTCTCTGCCAATTACAGGGTCTATTTTATTCTCTTTTGCTTTTGCAATCAGGTCTATCGAATATTTAGAGAGATTTGACTCTTTTGTATCTGTCTTCGTTCCTTGACTTTCGTGGGATATTATCTCTAATATATCAAGTTTTGAGATTTGGTATTTGCTTAATAGGGCGTAAGTAAAAGTATGTTCTTCCTCAAAGAGCGCTACAATTAGGTCGCCTATATCTGCATTTTCTTGTCCTGAAGACTGTATATGTCTTACCATTTTATCTATTAGTCTTGCAAGAGCAACGCTTTCATAAGGGTCTTGCTTTATATTTTCAGGTAATACTTCCATACTATTTTTGAGATATTCAGCTAATTCTTCTTTCATCTTAGCTACATCTCCCCCACAAGAATCAATAATGGTTGCACCATCTTCAGAGCTTAGTAGAAGGTAAAAAACATGTTCTATTGTTAGGTATTCGTGATGTAACTGTTTTGCAAAGAGTATAGATTTTTGAAATATATCGTTGAGTGATGCACTTATCATTTTTATTCCTTCTCCATCATAGCTTTTAAAGGGAAACTACTCTCTTTAGCTTTTCGTTTTACTTGCATAATTTTTGTTTCTGCAACTTCATAAGAGTAAACCCCACATAGACCTTTCCCATTCTCATGTACTTCAAGCATAGTTTTTTGAGCATCTTCATAACTTTTGTGAAATATACTCATAAGAATATCTATAACAAATTCCATAGAAGTATAATCATCATTGAGCAAAAAAACTTTGTATTTTTGGGGATATTTTAGTGCAATTTCATCATATAATTCAAATTCTGTATGTGTAGACATAATCTTTACTTTGCTGCGTTTAGAAAGTCATCAATTATATCTTGGGGATTTTCCAATCCTACAGATACTCTTATAAGACCATCAGTAATACCAAGAAACTTTCTCGTAGGTGCATCAAAATCACTATAAATTGTAGAAGCCATATGCAGAGCTAATGTTCGGCTATCTCCAATATTAGCTGTAATAGTGGCTATTTTTGTTCTGTTTAAAAACTCAAAAGCTCTCTCTTTTGTCTGCATATCTATGGTAAAAAGTGTTCCACAGCCATTAGAAAATTGTTCTAAATATCTGCTGTGTTGTGGATGTGATTTTAAAGATGGATGGTTGATATTTAGCCCATTCTCACTAAGTTCTTGTGTAATAATTTCAATGTTTTTTACAATTCTTGGTAAACGCAGTGCTAAGGTCTCTAAGCCTAACATTGTTTGATAACTAGCGTGAGCATTTGCACTCATTCCAAAGTCTCTTAATGCTCTTTTCTTTGCGTTTGGAATGAGTGCCATAGCACCTGCATTCTTGATAAAATTAGTTAAAAAATCATAGCGTTTACTTTTAAATTTATCATTGCCTTCATTTATAGCACGAAAAGCGACACAGCCACCTAAAGCAGATGAGTTTCCAGATATTATTTTTGTTGTTGAATAGACGACAATATCTGCACCGAGTGCAATGGGCGAGATACTTAAAGGTGTAATAGTATTATCAACAATGAGTGCAATTCCAGCATTATTTGCGATGGCAGCAATTTTTTTAATGTCAGGAAGTCGCATATTTGGATTTCCTACACTTTCTAAAAAGATAATTTTAGTTTTTTCATTTATAGCTTGGGTGATCTTTTCAAATTCATCAACATCAAAGAAGGATGTCTTAACGCCAAAACGGCTGATAGTCTCACTGAAAAATGAGTAAGTTCCTCCAAAAAGTCCTCCTATGCTAATGACTTCATCACCTGATGAAAGAAGAGACATTGTTGCGAGGGTTGTCGCACCCATCCCCGAACTTGTGGCAACTACACCTATCGCACCATCCATCTCTGCCATAATAGATTCTAATCTTGTAGTTGTAGGATTACCCATTCTGGAATAGAGTGGTTTTTTAACACTTCCGTTAAATATTCCCTCTGCAATTTCTGGTGTACCATATGCGAATGATGCAGATGATACAATTATAGGAGAAACAGCTCCCTCTTTATCCCCGATACTTTGGACAAATTTTGTACAATATTCTTCAAATCTATTCATACTTCTTATATACCTTTTAGTTAGTGAATAAATTATATCGAATTGGATATAAAAACTATCCTAAAGAGTTTAATTATGCTAAAATTATAAAATATAATCTAATAGGATGACAGATGGATAATACAACAGTATTGGATAAATTGAGTGAAAAAGTTTCACAAATACTTCAAGAGCGTCAAACACTGAAAAGTGAAGCTGAGGCAATGAGAAATGAACTTGTGGCGTTAAAAGCGAATTGTGAATTGAAGAATCAGGAAATTGATAAATTGGCAGAAGAAAATGCACTCAAAGATTTAGAAATAGAAGAAATTGTAAACAAAATAGAAAGTATTTTAGGCTAAAAGTTAATGAGTAAAAAAATAGGCTTACATATTGGCGGGCGTCGATTTGATGTAGATGTTGAAGAAAAGTTTGCACTATTTTTAGAAAAAGAGATGGCTGATGACTTTAATATAGATGGAAATAATGATTTAAAAATACTGCTGCAGGCATATGTAAGAAAAAATCATGAACTCTATCTACAAAATAAAAAAATAGATGAAATTTTAAAAAAACTTGAAAAGTAGATATTGTTTTATGCTACTGTAAGTTTTTGTTGCTATAATTTCACCCTCTTAATAAAGAGATGGTGTGCGCTCGTAGCTCAGCTGGATAGAGCACTGGTTTGCGGTACCAGCGGTCACACGTTCGAATCGTGTCGGGCGCACCATACTTAAACTTCATCTACATAAAACTCACAATAATTTTAACAATAATAAAAACTCCTTATCGCTTAACTGGATAAAGCAGTCCCCTCCTAAGGGATAGCTCGTGGTTCGAGTCCACGTAGGGAGACCACTTTTAAAAATTTTAGCTATAATTCCAGCAATGAAAAAAGATATAAATTTTGCAGTAGAATCTCCTTATAAACCTGCGGGTGATCAGCCAAAGGCTATTGAAGTATTAAGTAAAAGTATACTAAATGGGAATCGTTATCAGACACTTGAAGGTGTAACAGGTAGTGGTAAAACATATACTATGGCGCGAGTTATAGAGAGTGTGAAAATGCCGACCATTATTATGACACATAACAAAACTTTAGCGGCTCAGTTGTACTCAGAGTTTCGTCAGTTCTTCCCCCATAATCATGTTGAGTATTTTGTCTCTTATTATGATTATTATCAGCCTGAGGCTTATATTCCGCGTCAAGACCTATTTATAGAAAAAGACAGTGCTATTAATGATGAACTTGAACGACTGCGTTTGAGTGCTACTGCAAATCTGCTCTCTTATGATGATGTTATTGTTATCGCTTCTGTTTCTGCTAATTATGGTCTAGGTGATCCTGAAGAGTATCAAAATATGGTGCAATCTCTTGAAGTAGGGGATGAAATAGCACAGAAAAAACTACTACTGCGTTTAGTGGAGATGGGATACTCTCGTAATGACAGCTATTTTGATAGTGGACATATTCGTGTTAATGGTGAGAGTATAGATATTTACCCACCATATTTTGAGCAAGAGGCTGTTCGTGTTGAGTTTTTTGGGGATGAAATAGAAGCAATTTATACTTTTGATGTGATTGATAATAAAAAATTAGAAGAGCATAAAAGCGTTACTATTTATGCTACTTCACAGTTTAGTGTTTCTCAGGAGAAGATGTCAGTTGCTATTAAACGCATAGAAGAAGAACTTGATGAGAGGCTTGCATATTTTCAAAAAGAGGGAAAGCTTGTAGAGTATCAACGCCTAAAACAGCGTGTCGAGTTTGATTTGGAAATGTTGCAGACAACGGGAATGTGTAAAGGGGTTGAAAACTACTCAAGGCTTTTAACAAATAAAAAGCCTGGTGAAGCACCTTTTACACTGCTTGATTATTTTGAACAAAATCATAAAGAGTATCTTGTGATTGTAGATGAGTCTCATGTTTCTTTGCCTCAGTATAGAGGAATGTATGCTGGCGATAGGGCTAGAAAAGAGGTGCTTGTTGATTATGGATTTCGTCTGCCGAGTGCCTTAGACAATAGACCTCTAAAGGCAGATGAGTATATAAATAAAGCACCACACTATCTTTTTGTATCGGCAACGCCTGCAGAGTATGAGCTTGAACTCTCTTCTACAAAAGCGGAACAAATCATACGACCAACTGGCTTGCTTGACCCTATTATAGAGATAAAACCATCTGATAATCAAGTAGAAGATATACATGATGAGATAAAGGGCATAGTTGTAAAAAATGAGCGTGTTCTTATAACTGTTTTAACAAAAAAAATGGCAGAAGCATTAACGAAATATTTGGCAGATTTAGGTATAAAAGTACAATATATGCACTCGGATATAGATACGATTGAGAGAAATCAAATTATTCGCTCACTGCGTTTAGGGGAGTTTGATGTCTTAATTGGCATTAATTTACTTCGAGAGGGTTTAGATTTGCCCGAGGTCTCTTTGGTTGCTATTTTAGATGCAGACAAAGAGGGCTTTTTAAGAAGTGAAACGGCACTTGTACAAACCATAGGGCGCGGGGCGAGAAATGAGAATGGACGGGTTATCTTATATGCAAATAAGATGACAGGTTCGATGCAAAGAGCCATAGATAAAACGAATGATAGGCGTGCTTTGCAAGAAGCACATAATAAAAAGTATGGGATTACCCCGAGAACAACAAAAAGAGCTTTGGATGAAAATCTAAAACTTGAAGATCATGGAGGACTCTATCAAAAACACAAAAAGATGGATAAAATTCCTCCAAGTGAGCGCAAAGCAATCATTAAAGAGCTTTCAATGAAAATGAAAGAGGCTGCTCGTGAGTTGAACTTTGAGGAGGCTGCAAGGCTTCGTGATGAAATTACAAAAATAAAAAAATTATAGTTTAAAAAATCAAGGAAAAAAATGGAAGATACACTCAACAACTTGGCAACATACGGATATATAGGGCTTTTCCTCTACTCTCTTGGAGGAGGTTTTGTTGGACTCGTGGCAGCAGGCGTTCTTAGTTTTATGGGAAAGATGGATTTGTCACTCTCTATTGCTATTGCGTTTAGCGCAAATGCTTTAGGTGATATTCTACTTTTTTGGCTTACTCGTTACCAAAAAACAATGATGGTTGAGGGGCTTCGTAAGCATAGAAGAAAGGTGGCTTTGGCTCATATTTTGATGAAAAAAAATGGTGACTGGGTGATTTTTATTCAAAAATTTATTTATGGTTTAAAAACAGTTGTTCCTATTGCTATTGCTTTAACAAAGTATGATTTTAAAAAGTTTGCAATTTTAAATATTTTTGCAGCGGCTATTTGGGCATTAGCTTTTGGTTTGAGTAGCTACTATTTTGGTGCAGTTTTAAGTAAATTCGCAATGTTTATTAGTGATAACAAATGGTTAGCACCAGTTATACTTATAACGATTGGTGGCGTGACTTGGCTCTATATGGAAAAAGTAACAAAGAAGAAAAAAAAGAGATAAAGTAGAAAGCTTTTAGCTTTCTACTTTTGGTCCTGCAGTTGAAAAGTCAAATTGACTATCCGCATCTTGGTAGCGTTTGAAGTTTTCTATAAACATTTCAGCTAACTCATCTCTAGCTTTATCAAATGCCTCTTTATCTTCCCAAGCATTTCTAGGATTAAGAAGTTCAGGGTTGATGTCGCCTAAAGTTTTTGGCACTTGAAGTCTAAAAGTTTTCGTAGTGTCAAATTCACTCTCTTTAATTGAACCATCTAAAATAGCATTGACACAAGCTCGAGTATCTTTAAGGCTCATACGTTTTCCAACACCATAAGCACCACCAGTCCAGCCAGTGTTTACAAGGTAAACATTTACATTATGTTCATCTATTTTTTTACCAAGTAAGTCAGCATAAACTGTAGGATGAAGTGTCATAAATGCCTCTCCAAAACATGCAGAGAATGTTGCAACCGGTTCTGTAATACCTCTTTCTGTTCCCGCTACTTTTGCAGTATAACCACTCAAAAAGTAGTACATTGCCTGCTCTTTAGTAAGTTTAGATACTGGAGGTAAAACACCAAATGCATCTGCAGATAAGAAAATGATATTTTCAGGATGACCTGCCATTAAATCTGGTTTATGATTTACAATATGCTCAATAGGGTAAGAGACACGAGTGTTTTCTGTTTTAGAATCATCTTCATAATCAACAATACCATTGTCTTTAACAACAACATTTTCTAAAAGTGCATCTTTTTTAATTGCACCAAAAATTTCAGGTTCATGCTCTCCATTGAGGTTAATGACCTTTGCATAACATCCACCCTCAAAGTTAAATACACCATCATCGTCCCAACCATGTTCATCATCACCAATTAAAGCACGCTTTGGATCAGTAGAGAGTGTTGTTTTTCCTGTACCGCTTAGACCGAAGAAAAGAGCTGTGTCTCCACGCTCTCCAACATTTGCCGAACAGTGCATAGAGAGTTTACCATCAAGTGGAAGCCAGTAGTTCATCATTGAAAAAATACCCTTTTTCAACTCACCACCATACCAAGTACCACCGATGATACAAAGATTTCGCTCTATATCAAAAAGAACAAACACTTCAGAGTTCATTCCGTGCTCTTTCCATTTGTCATTCACTGCTTTACATGCATTTAAAACTGTAAAATCTGCTTTAAATGTATCTAACTCATCTGCAGTCGGACGGATAAACATATTTTTAACAAAGTGAGACTGCCATGCAACTTCCGTTATAAAACGGATAGATTTTTTTGAAGCTGGACTCGCTCCACTATATACATCAGTAACATAAAGGTCTTTT
>NZ_JALXBK010000003.1 GCF_026991475.1 Sulfurimonas sp.
GTCAGCGGCATTATCTGTCCGCCTGTAAAGAAGTCGTACTGGTACTCAACTATCATCAGCCCTACTTTGTAGAGCGTTGCTTTTCGCATATCGAGCGCATCTACAAGTGATTTTGCCTCTTTTATCTTCTCTTTGACAAAGTCGTGCTCTACACCATAATCTGCATCTATGGTGATGTTTGGGTAGTAGGCATCATTGAGCTTTACTTCTATCTGGTTTTCATCATTGAAGTAGATCATCAAGTCAGGTACAATCTGCGCAGACTCCTCTTGGTACTCGATGTTTGGCGGATTTTTAAAAGTAGAGAGTGTGTGCATCACCTCTGAAAAGTGCTCATGCGAGGAGTAACTGTGGATGTTTTGCATATCGTTAATGATTGCAACCGCCAAAGGGTATGCTGCGTCACTTATCTCAGAGTTATCAAGCTGAAACAAAAAGGACTCTGCCAAATCTTTTGCCCCGATGCCAAGCGGTTCAATGTGTGCAAAACGCAGACGAGTCTTCTCAAAAAAATCAACTTCTATTTCATTTTTTTGACAAAACTCCTCTGTATTGCCCTCATAATAGCCAAGCTCATCAAGGTTTGCCACCACATACTGTGCTATCTTTTGTGAAATAGGTGTCGGAAAGAGCGGCGCTTCTAGCTGTTCATCTAAAACATCGTAGAGTGACTTATGTGCGATGGTCAGGGCTTCTATCTGCTCTGTTCGTGAGTTACTTACAGTGCGTGAGATTATCTTGCGAGGTATTTTCTTCTCAAAATCCTCTTCATAGCCAGACTTTACCTCAATGAGCGGATTTGCTTCAACAAAAGGGCTCATCGCCTCCCCCAAATCTGAGAGACTTGAGTGTAAAATAGGAAGCCAATTTCTCAGCGTGCTTGAGAGCTTGTGTTTGTTCTCGACACTCTGTGTCTGTCTTAGTGCTGCCATCCTATTAATATACCATTAGAGTTTGAAGTTTTCGCCAAGATAGTGCTTGCGGACATCTTCGTTTTGTCCTATCTCATCACTTGTTCCACTTGCAAGAAGCTCACCTGATTTTATAACATAGGCTCTGTCACAAACATCTAGCGTCTCACGGACATTATGGTCGGTAATAAGCACACCTATGTTGTAAGAGACAAGCTGATGGATGACCTTTTGAATGTCCATCACGGCGATAGGGTCAACCCCTGCAAAAGGTTCATCAAGCAGTAAAAACTTCGGCTTATTTACCAAAGCACGTGCAATCTCCACACGACGACGCTCCCCACCACTGAGACTCACACCTTTACGGTAACGAATAGGCTCAATGTTGAACATATCAAGCAGTTCAAGTATTCGCTCGTCTTGCTCCTTTTTGCTCATATTGCCCACCTGTGCGGCTATCATCAGGTTATCTTCCACACTCAAATCTTTAAATATCGACGCCTCTTGCGGCAAGTAGCCTATACCTTTAAGCGCGCGTTGATGCAGCGGCATCCCTATGAGATCTTCACCATCAAAAAAGACCTTGCCGCTTGTTGCTTCTACAAGCCCACATATCATATAAAAAGTGGTCGTTTTTCCTGCTCCGTTTGGTCCAAGCAATCCTACGACCTCGCCGCTCACCACTTTAAGGCTCACACTCTTTACTATCTCTAAATCTTTTATTTTCTTTTGCAGTTCAACCGCTTCTAGTGTATGCATAGCGTGTACTCTCTTGTATCATTTGAAGTTTTTTCTATATCTATCGTCATTACATCAATGCCGACAGAAGTTAAAAGGTCGAGGAGTTTTTCATCGCCCCACTCTATAAAGTGCAGCCCCTCTTTGTCAAGCTCTTCAAGCATCCCCAAAGAGATGAAATGCTCTACCCCGTGGTTGTAGATGTCATAGTGAAAAATCTTCTCACCATAACACTGCTGCAAAGAGAATGTCGGGGAAGTCACATCATCGTCACACCCCATTTTCTTAGCTATGACCTTCACAAGTGTCGTCTTCCCCGCCGCCAAATCACCGCGTAAAATCACAACACCGTTTTGAAATGAGGCTAAAATATCTTCTGCCAAGCCCTCAAGCTCATCAACTTTTAGACAATATTTCTCTTTCATAATGTGTTAGAGATCTCTACTATCTGTTTGAGCTTTTTCTTCGGTCTTGCGTTTGCAATGGCCTCTCTTGCCATCTCCAAACCATCTTGAATGTCACGCGCCAAACCATCGACCATCAATGATGCCGCAGTGTTCATAAGCACAATGTCACGCTGCGCATCTGTTGCATTTGCGTCAAATATAGCGCGCATAATGTTTGCGTTTACTTTTGCATCACCACCGACTATAGCTTCAAGCGGCGCTCTTTTTATGCCGTAGTTCTGCGGGTCTATCTCAAACTCGGTGACCTTGCCATCTTTTAAGAGCGCAGCATGAGTTATATCGCTAATGCCTATCTCATCCATTCCCTCATTTGAGCTTACAACGAGTGCAGAAGTTGCACCGTTTATTTTGAGTGCTTCTGCCATTTTAGGCACGAACGATTTGTCAAATACCCCAAGCATATACTTTTTAATGTTCGCAGGATTCGTCAGAGGCCCTAAAACATTAAACACAGTTTTATGCTCAATGGACTTACGCACAGGCATAATGAACTTCATGGCAGGATGATGGTTTTGTGCAAACATAAAACACCATCCTGCCTCTTCTAAAAGTCGTGCATTTTGCTCGACACTTAAGCCCAGCTTCACACCTAAAGCCTCAAGCACATCGGCACTTCCACTCTTTGAAGTGATAGAGCGATTTCCATGTTTTGCAACAGTTGCTCCACAAGAAGCTGCTAAGATGGAAGTCGTTGTGGAGATATTAAAAGAGCCTATTTTATCGCCACCCGTGCCTACTATGTCTATAGCCTGCTCACGTGTCTGCTCAGAGATTGGAAGAGGAGTTGCAAATGAGCGCATTACATCTGCAGCGGCTGCAATGACTTCAACAGGAGTGTTTGCATCAAGTGTCAGACCTGATAAAAACTCACGCATAGCCTCATCACTCATCTCATGGTTAAATAGAGAGGTAAATTTCAGTTTTGCTTCATCATAGTTCATATTAAAGTTCCTTAATGTACTGGTCTTGAAGAGATTTTGGAGTAGATTTTGTCGTTGGAAGCTGCAACACTTTGTACTTCTTCGCTGCGTTTAGGTAGTTGATGGTAATTACATCTCCCACCGCTACATTCTTACTCGCCTTTACGACAACATCATTTATGAGTACAACGCCGTTACTTATCATATCTTGTGCAACGGAGCGTCTTTTTGTAATATTTACAGAGTTTAAAAATTTATCTATTCGCATATTCTACTTTCTCAAACTTTTTATTAATTTTTTATTATTGTAGGCAAATATAACTGAAAAGAATGTAAGAGAAACTCAATATTGGAACATTTTTTGCGTAAGATGTGTATGGACAGACTTTATAAAAAATCTATGATAGAAATTATGCAGG
The DNA here is from genome assembly GCF_026991475.1 of Sulfurimonas sp. GTDB lineage: Bacteria > Campylobacterota > Campylobacteria > Campylobacterales > Sulfurimonadaceae > Sulfurimonas. The sequence goes on from NZ_JALXBK010000003.1 coordinate 3,456, forward strand.
TGTTACAGACAAAAGTAGCAGAGTTACAAGCAAAAGAGATAGTTGCATTTAAGGCTCTTAACCCAGATATTACAATATCAATATACAGCGGTAATGAGTTGCGTTTAGAGAACGAAAGCGTCATCTATAGAAGTTATAAAAACTGGCTTGACCTCTCACAACAACTCCACTGTAAAATGCTCACGCCACAAATCATAGATGAAAACTTCGTCTTGATTCGTTATGAAAAGTTAAACGCAGATAGCAGTTTTCACAAAGTCATTACTCAAAAAGAGGAAAAATACGGCGAAAGCTCCATATTTTCTCAAATTCATAAGAATGAAGAGGCTGCGTTTATATACTACTACCTCCAAGCGCTCAAAAATGTGAACATCGAAAAACGCTTGCGTATTTTAAACCTTGGTGTAAACAGTGGTGATGAGTTTGAAGCTATAGAGAGTATTTGTGAGAACTTCGATGCACTTGAACTTGTCGGCATTGACTACTGTAAAAGTGCTATAAACGCAGCCAAACAGAAGTTTAAACGCAGTGAGAATGTAAAATTTTATCAACACGACATAAATGAGCTTAACAGCTTAGAGTTAGGAAAATTTGACCTCATCATCTCAATAGGAACACTGCAAAGCTCAAACTTGGAGTTTAACAAGCTTCTTATGTCCATAGTTCAAAACCAACTCAAAAAAGATGGAGCGATGATTCTTGGCTTTCCAAACTGTCGCTGGATAGATGGAGAGATGGTCTATGGAGCGCGAGTAAAGAACTACCCATTTTCAGAGATGGGACTGCTTTATAAAGATGTTATCTTCTCTAAAAAGTATTTGCAACAGAAGAAGTTTCGTGTCACCATTACAGGCAAAGATTACATTTTCTTAACGGCTACCTCTATTCGTAAAGATTAAGAGGCAAAGCCAGATTTAAAACAATCTTTTTTCACCACTATCTGCTTCTGCTTCTCTTTGCGTTTGGTATCTTTTTCTACAAAAATCTTCTTGCGAGTTTTTGGGTCCATCTCTGTGTAGTACATAACTGCCGAGTAGGTTCCCGGTGTAGGAATGAAGACCTGTGCCTGCTCTGGATTCATCTTTAACTCATCAGTAGTAAAACGCTTCAACTCTTTCATATCACTCTCTTTACACCCTGGATGCGCAGCGATGAGATAATAGGTAAGAAATTGATTTTTCCCACTCTCTTTGTTAAGTCTGTCATACATATGTTTAAACTTTACAAGCTCCCCTTTTCCTGGTTTGCCCATCAACTCTAAAACATGTTGCTGTGTATGCTCTGGAGCAACTTTCATCTGCCCTGAGATATGATGATCTACCATCTCTTTGAGGTAACTATAGCCATGATTTTTATCGGAGTTGATCAAGTCATAACGAATACCACTTGCCACAAAAGCGTGACGCACACCCTCAACTTCTCGCACACGACGCAGAAGTTTGATATTGCGACTATGATCAACATGCATGGTTTTACAAAGTCTGTTAGCATCCACACACTTCATATGGTCACATGTCCCTTTTTTGAGCTTTTTTCCGCACTCATAACCATACATATTTGCAGTAGGACCACCAATATCAGAGATGACACCTTTATAGTCTTTGTATTTATTAAACTCTTTTGCTTCATCAACGATGTTATCTTCTGATCGCGTTCGTATGGTTCTACCTTGATGCACACCAATAGCACAGAAGTTACACTCGCCCCAACATCCATGATGTGTCATAATGGAGAATTTAATAGTCTCAAGACACTTCACTTTTCCCATCTTTTCATAGTATGGATGTTGCTCTCTTGTAAAAGGAAGCTTAGAGTTTGCATCCATCTCATCTTCATTGAGGTAATCACACGGTGGGTTTTGAATAAGATAACGACTATCTACTTTTTCACAAAGTCCATTAGCACTGATTGGGTCATTGTTATCATAAAAATCATCGAAGAGATCTATATACTTCTCTTTATCATCCAGACACTCCTGATGGCTTGGAAGCTGAATATACTCATGAACTGGCTCTTTAGAGATATAACAAACACCTCGAATATCTCTATAATCTCGCTTCTCATCTATGGCTCGTGTAAGCTCTTTAAGAGCAATCTCACCCATGCCATATATCATCACATCTGCTTTGGAGTCAAAGAGTATTGGTTTTTTTAGTCTATTTTGCCAATAGTCATAATGTGTCACACGACGCAGTGAAGCCTCTATGCCGCCAAGTACAAGTGGCACAGTATTTTTAAAGTAACGACGAATAAGATTACAGTAAACTAGCAAAGCCCTGTCTGGTCTTTTTGTATTGACTCCCCCAGGGGTATAGTCATCTGAGTTACGAAACTTTTTTGTAGCGGTATAGTTACTTACCATACTATCAACACTTCCACCACTTACACCCCAGTAAAGTCGTGGTTCACCCAAACGCATAATATCATCAGGAGATTCAAGGTCAGGTTGCCCTATCATCCCCACTTTGTAACCCATTCGCTCAAGCATGCGACCAACCATAGCCACACCGATAAAAGGCGAGTCAATGTAAGAGTCTCCACTTACCAAAATAACATCACAATAGTCCCACCCTCTCTCATACATCTCTTCACGAGTCGTAGGAAGAAAATCTTCTTCAGTAAACTTTACTGTATCTCGTCTGTTTCTATTTTTATCTTTATGTCTTCTGCTCATGATCTATCCCTTTTTTAACATCTCTTGAAATTTACTTATATTCTCTTTTTTAGCAACAATAACCAAAATATCTCCAGCATCAAGTTTATGGTTTATTCTATGGTCAGTAAAGACAAGCTCATACCCTAACTCTTTGTCAATAATAGCAATAAGTATAATCCCCATCTGGCGAAACTTAATTTCACTTACATATTTTCCCTCTAAAAAAGTGTTCTCTTTCAGTTCAATTTCAAGCATTTGTAAATCATTTTGCTTATAGACTATCTCATCAAGTGCCATAGAGACAGCAGGTTTTGTGAGAACATTGACTATACGTCTTGAAGTCGCTTCATAGAGGTCTATAACACTTGTTGCACCTGCGTATTTGAGTTTTCTTGTTGTCTCATTGGAGTTTGAGTTTGCTATTACATTAGCTTGAGGATAGAGTGATTTTAGTGTTAAGACCAAAAAGAGATTATTTGCTGTTTTATTCATCGCGCAGTAAAATATGGACTCTGCTGCGTTTACATTTAGTGCTAAAATATCATCGTTGCGTTTGATATTTATACGCGTAATGTCCACACCACTGTCACTCTCTACCTCTACATAATCATCCAAACCTACAACAACTTTTACCTTATGTCCTCGTGAACGCAGATTTTTATAAAGTTGTCTTCCAAACGTGCCATAACCAAAAAGTAGAATATCTTTCTGTATTTGCATTACATCTTCCTTTTTAGATTTGCCACAGCAGTTGAATAACCTATACATACGAGATTATCTCCTGCATTGAGTACAAATTCATCACTTGGATTGAAGATGAACTCTCCAAGTTTTGACTCTTCACTGCGTTTAAAAACACCCAGCAGTATTAAACGCAGCCTTTCAAAATCAACTTCACCTATCATTTTGTTGTCTAAAAAGCTTCCCTCTGCTATTGCTATCTCATTTATATGTGTTTTTTCCTTCTCTTCTATGATAGAGAGAAGCACTTCAAACGCAACAGGCTCACCAGCATATACAGCACCCATCATTCCTGCCACCTCTTCTGGCATAATAACCTGATCAACATGGGCATATTCCATCTTCGTTGCTATCTCTTGATCGCTGCATCTTGCCGTAACATATACTTCGCTATTTAAACTCTTCACATTCACAGAAATAAAAGCATTTTGAATATCATCAGAGGTTAGACATAATACATGAGAGATACGATCATCAATGCCAAGCTTTTCAAATATTGTACCCTTTGTTGCATCAGCACATATTGCATGGTAGCCATCATTGTAAGCAACTGCTGCCATCTCTTCACTTCTATCAATGATGACAAACTCAACACCCTCTTTTTGTAAGCCCTTTACAACTAAACGACCAAGCAGACCATAACCACAAACAACAGTAAGTTTCTTTTTTTTTCCAACTTCTTGCACAACTCTATCTTCTCGTAAGACACTTAGTCTCTCATTAAATGAAGAGACAATGATTGAGGTCACAAAAGAGATAAGTCCGATACCTGTAAAGATAATGAGCATAGTAACAATTCTACCCTCAGGCGTAACAGGAGCAATATCGCCATATCCAACAGTTGAAATGGTAATAAGCGCCCAGTAAAAAGCATCAAAGAGGTTATGAATATTTGGATTTTCATTATCACCCTCAAAAACATAGAGCATAATACCTGCGATAAATATAAAAAATGTTGAGAGTGTTAAAAGTGTCATCAACTCAAATTTTTTATTTTTTAAAACATATAAAAAGCCTGTCAAACTTTTCGTATAACGCAACATTTTAAAGGCACGAAAGAGGACAAAAACACGAAGTACTCGAAGCCCTCTGTAACTTGGTAAAATAGCTATAAGGTCAATAATAGCTGAAAAGGAGACCATATACGCCCATTTATTTTTTGCTATATTTGTAAACAAAGAATAATAACTCACCTCTTTGTCAAAATAACTGCTCTCTTCATACTCATCAATAATAATTTTATGAATATCACTATATACCCACATTCTAAGTAGATATTCCACAACAAATATCGTCGTTACAAAATAGAGGTCGAAATCATCAAGCCAGTGAGGAATATGTCTCTTAACATCCATTACTAAAAGAGTAACACTGCTTAAAATGACAAAAATCATAAATATATCAAAATAACGTTTGTATTTATATTCATCATTTTCAATTAAATCATATACAAATTTTTTGATTTTATTGTAAACTTTGGAACTCTCTAAAAAATAGGCAAAAGAGAGTAGTTTATGTTTTGGTTTTTCCATGTTTCCCCCAAAAATCTAAAATGTTATTTGTATCTTCTTTATCCAACACATAATTTAACTCATATATATTATTAATTATATACTCAAAATCTTCATAAGTATCGTCATCTGCTACGATTAAAAGTTTATCATTAAGTTGAAGGTGCATCTGTGAATCTGGCATAAGATATACTTCATCACCTCGTTTTAACAATAAAAATACTATTTGCAACATTTCATTTTTATTTTCACGAGAACGCCTTAAATTAGCAAGTGTGATCTCACCACCCTTATTAAACTCTAAACTCAAAGCATAAGCATTCTCGTCATTAAGCTGTGTCTCAAAATATTTTGGATTCATTCCTGTTATATTATTTAAAATATTAACAATTACCTCTGCCCACTCCTCATTTTGTTTTCTTGCTTCATGAATAAATAGATCAACCAGAGGTCTAGATATAAAGTTATATGTTGCATCTGCAAGAATTTTTTCAACAACATAAATTTTATTGATTTTTGCAGCCTTAAAAATATTTAGATCATCAAGTGAGTTCTCTCTTGCCATTGTAAAAATATTTGGATTAAGCTGTTTTGCTGTATTTAAAATAGTTAGATTCAAAATATCATTTTTTGTAGCAGCAATAATAGATGCACTCTCTTTTACACCTAAATCAATCAATTTTTGCATATCTTCTGCATCACCAAATATAGTAGATTCTTTCTCTTTAATGTACTGTTTAGAATCAAAATCTTTTAAAATATATTCAACATTAGCCTTTTTCAGACCAGCAGCAATAGCCTGTCCCATTCGCCCACTACCATAAATAATATATTTTCCATCTGGAAATCTATCTCTTCCTTTAAGTTTTAAAATATGCCCATACATCCACATCTCTAAAAGCCATATATGTGGAGATGTAATACCAAAATAGATACGCTT
>NZ_JALXBK010000004.1 GCF_026991475.1 Sulfurimonas sp.
ATTTATCAGCAGCATTGAAAAAGGACTGACAAAAAAGAATACCGATGTAGTAGCTTTGGAGTCTGAAATAATGGATGAAAAGAAATTCTACAGACCAAACGGACAAGCAGAGTCTATAGATATTCTTTCTCGTTTTTATGCTGCAAAAAAGCTCGATAAGTACTTTTTTGATAATTGGGTTGCCTATACGCTGACACAGACAATAATGTTCTCTCCTGCGTATGAACTTGACTCTAGCCATGTACCAGATATCGCCCGCGTGTATAATCGTCTTGTTACACTTTTAGAAGATGATACGAGTATGCGTTTTATTACTTATATTCATATGAGTAGTGAAGATAACTGGAGAAGATTTCGCAGTCCTGAAGACAATGGGCGTGAGATGTTGGAGATCTTTACTTTTGATAAAAACGATGCAGATGTCCCGATTGCCGCAACTGCATTGCAAAATTGGAAGCTTGACCGTGATTATGATACGCTTGTTGTGGGACTTAACGAAAACACAAAGCCACTCTCTCTTTTTGGTACCACCATCTATAATGGCGATGATTTTTACCGTGAAATGGTAAAATCAAAAGCCTTTACATATGGTGCTGTGAAGCGTCTTGTAGAGTTCTTTTTTACAGATGATACTTCTTCAAAAATAGAATCTATTACAAATAGTATTGTTGCTTCAAATCCGCAGACGTGGCAGGGGATTCTCAAGCAGATTGTTTTTTCAAAAGAGTATTTGCTTCATACGACACGCGCAAAAAGTGCGGAAGAAGAGTTCTTCTCTTTAGCAAAAAAGATGGATTTTCAAACACGAATTTATTCTATGTATAATTTAAAACGTGCACTTGAAAATATGCACCAGGCTACAATGAAATATAAACTCGGTAAGTTAAAAAGAGTGCCTCTTGATACGCTCTCTTTTGCAAACTACAGTAAATATATGCGCGAAGAGGTAATGCTTAGACGCTCAAATCCTAAATATGTAGATGATTATAAGAACGGGTCACGTCAGGGTTGGAGTGAGAGTTTTATCTCTCGTGATAAGTTTGAAACAGTAGCCGAAGATCCTATAGCGACACTGCATAACTTTATAAACTATCTGTTTCAAGCAACGATTGCCAGAGATGCGCTGCCTAAAGAGATGGCAATGTTTGATGATCTAATGATAGAAGATAAAAATGGTGTGAAAAATGTTGTAGGTCATTTTGATATTTTAGATTATCGTTTAGATGATAATGGCGTGCGATATGGAGATATTTATAAACGCTATGTCGCATATACAGTGCTTGATTATATTAATAGACTTCAAGATATCTATCTTTACAAGAAGGTGAATTAAAATGCAAAGAAGAAATTTTATAAAATTATCACTCTCAGCTTGTACTTCTATGGCTTTGCCTAGTGTTTCTAGTGCTTCTGCTGTAGATTATTCACAGGTACAATTTGACAAAAGTCTTTATGTGGCAAATGCACCGCAGGTGTTAATGATATACCTCTATGGAGGAGCGAGTCAGCTTGCAGGGAACTTGACAAATTACGATGAAATAGAGACAAAATCACAAAGTTCGTATGAATCTTACTTTAGAAGTGTTACAAAAACTTCTAATAATTTTTGGCAAGAGGCAGGTGGTACCTATATGGAAGATATGGTGGCTGCGGGTGATATGACCGTATTTAGAACTTGCTACTCGAAAGTAAGAGAGGTAAATAATAATAAATCACACGGCTCTTGTACCAACCAAAATCAAAAAGGTTCTTTTGATATATCTCGCGCGGGAATTGTAACGAACATTACAAATATCCTCTCAAACGCAGCACTAGTTGATGAAAATACGCCTATGCCATTTGTGACTATGGAGGGAGATTCTCAGTTTTATGCATCAGGACATACAACGATTCCTAGTTATTTAAAAGCAGTGGGACTTGATGAAAATCTTGATAATCCTTATAAACGTCATGTGAGAAATTGGTATGAATATACAAGTGAAGAGAGTCAAACGACGGGCTACAGTAACGCACAAACTGGTTTTGATCCTGCATTTAATAGCACTATGAACGAGATGGCACAGAGCCTCAACACAAACGGTAAAATTCACAATGCTTTTGCAAAGAGAAAACCTTTAAGTCTTTTTGTACAAAGTATTAAAAATACAACAACTCCAGATCTTGCTGGGGATGCTTACCCGACAAAAAGCAGTTTTGCAAAACGTGTTGAGTCTTCTATAAAAGTTTTGGCAAACAATCCTGCTACAAAAATCATCACAATGAATACAGGCGGGCTAGGTGGTTGGGATGATCATAATGATGCAAGACAGTATGTAACGCGTGCCGAGTTAATGTTTAAAACGCTTAAATCTGCCATGGCACATCTCAAAGCTGTAGGGAAGCAAAACAACATCTCTATTATGGTTTTTGGGGAGTTTGGACGCAATGTCAATCTCAACTCTGCTCTTGGCTGGGATCATGGAAATCTGCAAAACTTTTATGTGCTTGGTGGAAAAAACTACTTTTCACACCGTGGGGTAGTAGGTGAGACTATGCTTGATATCACCGGTTCCGTAAACAGGCTCTATATGAAGCCAAAAGAGGGGAGTGAAAGTTACGAGCATCTCAGCATTGCGGCAACGCTCTACAAGGTATTTGGCGTTACCAATCCAGAAGTGTTGACTGATGGAAATGGTGCTGTTAAGCTT
>NZ_JALXBK010000005.1 GCF_026991475.1 Sulfurimonas sp.
TAAGATAACTAGTTTGTTACTTCCTAGTCTCTTACTTGCTTAGTTTTCAATGATCTCAAACATTCTCAAAAGCTTCTACTTGAAGTCTCTCTAGCCCTTTTAAACAAGGTCTCTCTGTTTGTGGATGAGAATTATAGAGAAGTGATGCTTAATAGTTACTTAATGTGTTGGGAGACTGGGGGAGAATTTAAAAAGTTGTCTTGCTAGGGCTAAGATTCTATTATCCAGCCCCCTCCTACAAGTTTATGATCATCATAGAATACGGCAGCCTGCCCGACTGCAACACCGAAAACACCTTCTTCTAATTCAATTAGAGCCGTATCATCTTCTATAAGTACATGACATTTGACAGATTTTGTTCTGTAACGTAATTTGACAGTAGAATCAAACTCTTTTCTATCATCAAACATATTGAGATTATTTAGTTTAACCTTATAGCAGGCTAGGTCTTCTTTTTTACCAACAACTATCTGATTTTTTTCAGGATTAATTTTTAAAACAAAATGTGGATCATGTGCACCATGTACTGTAAATCCTTTACGCTTACCAATTGTATAATGCATATAACCTTTATGTTCACCTACTACATTACCTTGTTTGTCCAAAACTTCACCAATTTTATCCACTTCTACATAATCTTTCAGTAAATCAGTATAGGTTGTTTCAACAAAACATATTTCACTCGATTCTGCTTGAGAGGAAAAAGATTCTAATCCTTTTATAGAAGCTGCTAATTCTTTAATATCTTTTTTATGTCTTTCACCAAGAGGAAATTTTAAACGTGGAAGTATTTCTTTATTTATATAAAAAAGAAAATAACTTTGATCTTTAGTATCATCTTCTGCTGCATAAAGATATTTACCATCTGTTTTAATATAGTGTCCTGTTGCCAAATACTCTGCATCAATTTCATCTGCAAACTTTATCATTTCACCAAACTTTAGGTTTCTATTACATAATGCACATGGATTTGGTGTTTTTCCTTCAGCATAAGTATCTATAAATGGTTGAAAAACTTTTTCATTAAAGGTCTCTTGCAAATCTAATACATGTAACTTCACACCTACAAAATCAGCAGCCTTTTGTGCACGAGCTTGATGTATCTCATGATAACCAGGTTTTGAATGCAGTTTCATATAAAGACCTTCTACTTCATAACCCTCTTGTTTTAATAATAATGTAGTTATAGTTGAGTCTACTCCCCCACTCATTCCTACTAAAACTCTATTTTTCTTTCTCATTTTTAACCTCTAAGCTGTTTAAGACGTTCTTTTTTAGTGCCAATAGTCGTTATTTGAATCCCAAAGTTTCCATCCACAATCACTACTTCACCTTGAGCAATTACATGATTATCAACTAGAATTTCCAAAGGATCATTTGCTAGTTGATTTAACTCTATCACAGAACCAATGTCCATATTTAGCACATCTTTTAAAAGCATTCTTTTTTTGCCTATTCTTACACGAACTGGTAATTTTACATCCATTATAAGAGAGATGTTCTTCATCTCCTCTTCGGATAATTTGACACTCTCACCATCACAATTTTCAGAGCTATTCTCTTCTTTTTCTATTGCTGTCGATACATTTTGTGCATCAGCTTGTGACGGAGACAAAGCCTGTGCCAATTTTTCATCAATAATAAACATAAGCATAGAAGTAATGCCTGCTAATGAGAACTTATAGACATACATTTTGCTAAAAGCTTCCAAACTTACTTCATCATCACCAGAGAGTGATTCTATTGAATCTATGCTAAATGACAATACAGGAAGTTCTTTTTGACCAGAAAGTGCTGTAGCAATCGCACCAAATATGTTTGATACTATCTCTTTTGCCGCATCTAAATCATCATCTGTAATATCTTCACGATCACTTGCCTCTTCACCCATCATCATATCAGAGAGCGATGCTGCCATGTTTGGAGGAAATGCCACCATAATATCAGCTTCTAAATCACCACTAACTTTAATTTTAGTAAGTACTATGGGAGGCACAATATTAGAAATTATGCTAAGTTCTTGTTCGTCCTGCAAGGAGAGTGTAGGAGCTTCACCTACGAGTGCTTCTATTGTACCAATAGTCTCATCTTCAAATAGTTTAATAAAATCACTCATCTATTATATCCTCATCATTTTCTAAATCATCTTCATGAATTATATCTTTTACACCTGATATTTTCTCATGACGCTGTTTTTCAAGTTCTTCTAAAGCCCGTTTTACTTCATCTTTTTCAGTTTCTATTATTTCATTGATATTTATCGACTTTCTAAATCTTCTCAATCCAATCTCTCCACGGAACCTATCTTTTCCATCAACAGAAATTGTTACTATATCGTTAGCAGGGGCAGAGAGACGTATAACATCTCCCACTTGCAATTCTAAAATATCATTTAAGCTCAAATCTGCCTCACCAAGATTTGCTTCTACATTTACCTTTGCCCCACCGAGTAGAACTTTGAGTTCTGTATTTCTACTTTTTTTTGAACTCGTTTCATTAAGCATCAAATCACGCGAAGCAAGTTTTGGCAAAATAGGTTCTAGTGCAATAACAGGATAACAAATATTCATCATCCCTGAAGAGTGCCCTATTATTATCTCCATTACAACCATAACGACAATCTCATTTTGTGCAACAATCTG
>NZ_JALXBK010000006.1 GCF_026991475.1 Sulfurimonas sp.
TAACCTCTCAATCATAGATAACTATGACTATATCCAAGAAAAAATAGTTTTAGAAAAATTAGCTCAAGAGCTTAACCTTATGTTTGTTGATTTAGATTCCATTGATATGGATTACAATTTAACAAGCCTAGTACCTCTTGCACAACTTCAAAAGCACAATGCTATTCCAATCTCTCAAGATGACATGAGTATAACTGTTGCGTTTAATGATCCCTTAAATATTGATGCCCAAGAAGCGATACAAAGACTTTTTCCAAGAAAAATTCTTAAAATTGCGTTGGCAACAAAAAAACAAATTGAAACATATCTTTATAAAATTGAGTTAAAAGACAGCGTAAAAGGTTTAATAGGAAAAATACGAGATGAACTAAACTCCATAAGTTCAATCGAAGAGCAGCAAGAGGCTTCTTCAGTTCTTTTACTTATTGATGTTGTTTTAAAAACATGTATTAATGGTCGTGCAAGTGATATACATGTAGAACCAACTGAAAAAAACTGTGTAGTGCGAGGACGTATTGATGGTAAACTTACCGAAATGTTTATCTTTGAAAAAGATATTTATCCTCCATTAGCGTCTCGTTTAAAACTTTTAGCAAATCTTGATATTGCTGAAAAACGAAAACCACAGGATGGGCGTTTTTCTACAGCAGTTGGTGCCCGTGAGTTTGATTTTCGTATCTCGACCTTACCTATTCTTTATGGTGAGTCAATCGTTATGCGTGTTTTGGATAAACAAAAAGCACTTGTACGACTTGAAGATGCGGGAATGGATAGCGTGAGTTATCATAAACTACTCAAAGGTCTAGAATCTCCTTATGGAATTATACTCGTGACCGGTCCAACAGGTAGTGGTAAAACGACTACACTTTATGGCGCACTCAATGAACTGAGAAATGTTGAAGATAAAGTTATTACCGTTGAAGACCCTGTTGAGTATAGAATGAATCTAATCCAACAGGTACAAGTTAATGCAAAAGTTGGACTTAGTTTTGCAGATGCACTACGTTCTATTTTACGTCAAGATCCAGATAAAATAATGATTGGTGAGATTCGTGATCAGGAAACTTTAGAAATTGCAATTAAAGCAGCACTTACCGGACACATGGTTATTTCCACCCTACATACAAATGACTCTATTAGTGCTATTCCTCGTATGGCAGATATGGGAATTGAGCATTACCTTATCAGTGGAGCATTAGTGGCAATTCAGGCACAAAGACTCGTAAGAAAAATATGTGTGCATTGTAAAGTGGAAGATGAACTCTCTTCTTCTGTTCTTGAAGAGATACAAGGTTCCGTGCCAGAAGGTACAATTTTTTACAAAGGCAAAGGGTGTAAAGAGTGTGGCGGCACCGGATATATGGGAAGAGAAATGATTTGTGAAGTATTAAATATTTCAGAAGAACTCTCTTCACTTATAGCCAAAGGTGCTGCAAAAGAACAGCTCTTAGCTCAAGCAAAAAAAGAGGGATTTATCCCAATTTATCATAATGGATTACAAAAAGCCATTGATGGCATAACAAGTATTGAAGAAGTTTTAAAGGTGGCAAAAGGATGAAATACTTTATAGCAACTGTTTTAACTAAAGGGAAAAAAGAGGAATTTGGCTTATATGCTGAAGATAGGAAAGAGGCAAATAAATTTGCAAAACTAAAATATACTGGTATTATTATTAAAGTTACAGAGGGACAAGAACCTCTTGAAGCACAGTTAAAAAGGTTTAAGACAAATCTTCTCTCAAATATTAAAAAGAAAAAAATCAAGCAAGATTCTCTAATTGCTTCTATCAGACAACTTGCTGTTATGACAAATGCAGGTATCTCTATTCACGATTCTCTACATGAAATTGCAAACGCAACAAATGATGAAACACTTAAAACAGTTTTTTCAAAAATAGCAGACGATATTAACTCCGGTCATTCACTCTCATCAGCAATGGAAAATTTTAGATTTGAGCTAGGAAATCTTACTATTGCTATGGTACAACTTGGTGAAAAAACAGGTAATTTAGATGAATCACTCTACTCACTCGCAAATATGCTTGAAGAGATTCGTGCAAATGTTGTTAAATTTAAAAAGGCAATGGCATACCCTCGTAATGTTATGATTGCTATGGCTATTGCATTTACAATTCTTATCTCTTATGTTGTTCCCCAATTTAAGGCAATTTTTGAACAACTACATGCGCATCTTCCATTGCCGACACTTATTCTTTTAAAACTAGAATATATTTTTAATAACTTTGGACCTTATGTTTTGGCTTTTTTATTTATTTTCTATGTTATGTTCAACTATGCTATTAATAATAATCAGCAATTTAGATATGGTTGGCATAAATTTTTACTCAAAGTCTATCTTATTAAAAATATTATCAAGTTTGCTACACTTAGTAGATTTACCCTTGTTTTTTCAGAACTTATCCGTGCTGGTATACCTATTGCAGAGGCACTAGATACTTCAATAGAAATGATAGATAATCTGCCACTAAAGAAAAAACTACAGTCCGTACGATTTACAGTTGAAAAAGGTGGTACACTCAATAAAGGTCTTGAAGAGACTGGTCTTTTTGAAAATATGATTATCCAAATGGTTCGTGCCGGTGAAGATAGTGGTACACTAGATAGCATGATAAAAAAAGTTGCAGAATACTATAAAATGCGTTTTGATGCAATTATTGATGGTCTTAGCGAAGCTATTGAACCGATTATGTTGCTTATAATTGCGTCTATGGTTCTTCTACTTGCACTTGGTATTTTCTTACCTATGTGGGATATGGGAAATGCTGTTCAAGGAAGACAATAAACAAAGCTTATCCAAGTTTTCCTTGGGTGCTTTTAATATATACTGTACTTGCAAATCAAATATTTTTTCAACAATATTAATTGCAAGTTTTTCACACTCATACTCTACCAACCTCACAGCACTCTAGTCAAAGACAATTTCTAGCATTACTTCTTTTTTATACTCAAAAAGCTCTGCCGATGCAACTACTGCGTTTAGAGTATCACTATATGCACGGACAAGCCCTCCCGTACCAAGTTTTGTGCCACCAAAATATCTTACAACAATAACAGCTGCGTTTATAAGCCCTTGACCTTGCAAAACCATAAGAGATGGTTTACCAGAAGTTCCACTAGGTTCACCATCATCACTTGAGTATTCCACTACCTGCTCATACTCATTCAAATATCTATAAGCAACAACAAAGTGCCGTGCTTTTGGATGTTCTTTTTTTAATACTATTAATTTTGATTGATATTGTGAGAAAGGAATGAGGTGAGCAATAAACTTTGATTGCTTCACCTCAAGAGTTGTAACAAACTCCTCTTTTATAAAATTCATACGAAGAGTGTTATGCTAAGTTTGTATATACTTTTTGTACATCCTCATCATCTTCCAATCTCTCTAAAATCTTATCGACATCGGCATGTTCTTCTTCAGAGATTTCTATTGGTGTATTTGCTATTCGCTCTAATGTCGCTTTTGTAATTTCGATGCCCATATTTTCAAGTGCTTCGTGCATTGTTCCAAAACTTGTATAGTCTGCAGTTACAAGAACAACGCCCTCTTCTGCTTCTATCTCTTCAAGTCCAGCATCAATCAACTCAAGCTCAAGTTCTTCTAAATCCATATCATCTTTTTGTGCAAATTCAAAAAGAGCTTTACGAGAGAACATAAACTCTAACGAGCCATTTGTAAGCATCTCTCCGCCATTTTTATTGAGCGTACTTTTTACATTTGCAACAGTTCTTGTATTGTTATCTGTAGCACATTCGATAAATAGAAGGACACCATGAGGAGCTTTTCCTTCAAAATTTACCTCTTTTACATCCGACAAATCTTTTGCAGTAGCTCGTTTAATAGCTGCTTCAATATTATCTTTAGGCATATTTTCAGCTTTTGCATTTAAAATAGCAGTTCTAAGCTTTGCATTCATATCAGGATCTGTTCCACCCTCTTTTGCTGCCATAGTAATTACTTTACCGAGTTTTGGAAACAACTTTGACATTGCACCCCATCTTTTTAATTTTGAAGCTTTTCTATATTCAAACGCTCTACCCATAAAAATATTCCTTCTGTTTTGATTAAAATTTATTTTTGCAATTATACCATTTAGATGTATAATATCACCTAAGGAATTTCAATGAAACTTGGATTTAGAATGAAACATTACTTTTATAATGCTTTTAGAGAGATATTTGTCCATCATCATGGTTCTTTAACTTTTAGAGCGAAGATTTATTCCCTTCTTATAGCAGCAAATGAAAAAGCAACAGTTGACAATTTTATTATTGTAAAACAACATGGTAGTACAATTTATAAAAACGATAAAGACCGTGCAAACCTTTTACTACTCTCAACAAAAGAACTTGTGCAAAAAGTAAGAGATAACAATGGACTTGGCATTGATTCTTTAATTCAAAGTATTCAAAGTGATTTAAAAGTTGCTCCAAGATATGCAAAAAAAATAGATATAAATTCACTCAAAGAATTTTTAAATTTAACATACGATGAAGATACACTAGCGTACCAAAACAGTATCTTAGAATTTTTAGAAACACTCAAAAATGAAACACTCAATAAAACAAACAGATAAGGCAATTATATTATGGATTTACAAACTTTAGCACTACATGCAGGATATGAAAAAGACTCACAGGGTACTATGGCTGTACCAATTTATCAAACAACAGCATACGAGTTTCGTGATATGGAACATGCAGCAGACCTTTTTGCACTCAAAGAGCTTGGCAACATCTACACAAGACTCAACAACCCAACAACAGATGTTTTTGAAAAAAGGTTTACCACGCTTGAAGGAGGAGAAGCTGCTCTTGCTACTGCAAGTGGTATGAGTGCTATCTTTTTTGCAATAGTAAACGCAGCAGAAGCTGGGGACAATATTGTCTGTGCACAGCAACTTTATGGTGGAAGCCTTACACTGAGCGCGCATACACTTAAGCGTTTTGGTATAGAAGCAAGATTTTTTAATGTGCATAATCCAAAAGAGATTGAAAATTTAGTAGATGAAAAGACAAAAGTTATATTTTTTGAGTCTTTAACAAATCCAAGTATTGATGTTGCAGATATTGAGGCAATTACAAAAATAGCAAATAAGCATAACATATTGACAATAGTTGACAATACTGTAGCCACTCCTATTTTATGCCGTCCATTTGAATTTGGAGCAGATATTACAGTGCATAGTGCTAGTAAATACACCACAGGTCAAGGTTTAGCCATTGGTGGCATCATCGTAGAGAGAAAAAATCTTATAGAAAAACTAAAAGGAAATCCTCGTTATGAGCACTTCAACACACCAGATGCTTCATACCATGGACTTGTTTACACAGATACAGAATTACCACCGTTTACCCTAAGAGGACGACTCTCTCTGCTTCGCGATTTAGGTGCGGTTGTATCACCTTTTAACTCTTGGCTCTTTATTCAAGGGATGGAAACACTTTCACTAAGAATGAAAGAACACTCAAGAAATGCACTTATGCTTGCAGAGTTTTTAGAGTCTCATCCAAAGGTAAAAAAAGTAAATTATCCTGGGCTAAAAAGCAATAAAAACTTTAAAAATGCACAGAAATATTTTACAGATGATTTATGTAGTGGATTACTAAGCTTTGAAGTTGCAAATTTGCAAGAGGCAAAAAAGATTGTAAACGCAACAAAACTCTACTCTCTTGTAGTCAACATTGGAGATTCTAAATCTATAATCACGCATCCAGCATCTACAACACACCAACAACTCTCTCATGAGGAGTTAGTTGCATGTGGTGTTCCTGAAGGACTTATTCGTATTTCATGTGGTTTAGAGAGTGCAAAAGATTTAATCGAAGACTTAAAACAAGCACTTGAAGCCTAATACAAGAGATTTTTGCTAAAATGTTGTTAATATTTTTTGGAGCTTTGCACACTTGTCTTTAAACCTACAAACATATACAGAACATTTTACAAACCCTCTTTACCTAGAGAGCGGTCGTATTTTAGAGCCTTATGACATAACATATGAGACCTATGGCACACTCAATGATGACAAAAGTAATGTTGTTGTAGTTTGTCATGCACTTACGGGCTCTCATCATGCTGCAGGAGTTTATGAAGATGAAACAAAAGCTGGCTGGTGGGATGGACTAATAGGTTCTAAAAAAGCCATAGATACAGACAAATACTTTGTAATTTGCTCTAATGTAATAGGAAGTTGTTTTGGTTCAACTGGTCCGATGAGTATGCAGCATCCACATCATGAACCATACCGTTATAAATTTCCTGTTGTAACTGTCAAAGATATGGTAAAAGCACAACGGATTCTTTTTGACAGACTTGATATTCACCGTGTGTATGCCATTGTTGGTGGCTCAATGGGCGGTATGCAAGCACTCCAGTTTGCGGTACATTATCCAAACTTTGCAAATAAAATCATAGCCCTAGCAACAACACATGCCACACAACCATGGGCTATTGCATTTAACAAGGTTGCACAAGAGTCCATACTCAATGACCCAGATTTTAAACAGGGTTACTATGACCCAGATATTTTAAAAGAGCAAGGTCTCTCAGGTATGGCAGTTGGTCGAATGGCAGGACATATTAGCTTTTTATCCCATGAATCTATGCGTAAAAAATTTGGACGGGACTATAAACTAACAGATGGATTATATGAACTTTTTGGAAAATTTCAAGTCGAGTCATACCTTGAATATAATGGTTATAACTTTACAAAATGGTTTGATCCATTAGCCTACCTATACATTACAAAAGCCATCAACATTTATGACCTTGCACGAGGGTTTGATTCACTAGCAGAGTCTCTCAAACGCATCAATGCTGATTTACACCTTATTAGCTTTAAAAATGATCTTTTGTTTAAAAATTTTGAAATGCAAGAGATAGCTGATGAACTTGAAAAAACTGGAAATAAAAACTATAGTTATATAGATATAGATAGTGACTATGGGCATGATGCCTTTCTTGTAGAACTAGAAAAATTTGACAACTATGTAAAGGATGCACTCAATGGCTAAAGAGAAGTTTGAAACGAAATTGCAAAATGCAAAAACAATTTTAGAGACACTAATGGACCCAGAAATTACACTTGAAAATAGTGTAAAAGCATATGAAAAAGGAATGAGTGAATTAACACAAGCACAAAAAATTCTTGAAGATGCACAAATTAAAATTCAAAAGATAAAAACAGGACAATGATAGCAGCCGTACTTCAGCTCAACTCTCAAGGAATGAGCTCTACTAAACTATATAACTATATTAGAGTTGCCCATAAAAAAAATGTCAAACTCATTTTACTTGGTGAGTATGTACTCAATCCATTTTTTAAAGAGCTAGAAAATATGTCACCTTCTATGATAAAAGAGCAGGCACTCCACCAAATAAAAATCTTAAAAGAGCTTGCATCAACATACCAGCTTACAATTGTTGCTCCGCTTATCATAGTAAAAAAAGGAAACATTTATAAGACCGTTGCCAAGTTTGCACCAGCATCAACATCCTATTACCAGCAACAGATACTTATAAACTATGCCCACTGGAATGAAGAAAAATTCTTCTCAAACGCAGTGAAAGAGCTTGAATCTCCTTTAGTTTTTAAAATTGATGGATTTAAATTTGCTATTTTAAGTGGATTTGAACTCCATTTTGATGATTTTTTTGCTAAACTTAAAGAGAAAAATATTGATGCTATTCTTGTACCAAGTGTTTCTACTTTTGATTCTTATGAGAGATGGAAAGCGATTGCACTCACTAGAGCCTTTACTCATAGCTGTTATATACTACGAGCAAATAGAATTGGGGAATACCAAGATAAAGAAGTTACTTGGAAATTTTATGGTGACTCTTTTTTAATATCTCCAAACGCAGAAATACTCAACCATTTAGGAAACCAAGAAGAGTTGATGATAGTTGAAATGAGTCATACAGAAGTGGTTCAAGCAAGACGTTCTTGGGGTTTTAAAGAGGCAATTAATAAACGAACGATAAAAAATGAAGGATATAAGTAATGATTCAATATTTTCATCGACAGGTTCAATTATGGGGAGAAGAGACACAAAAGAGTCTTCAAAGTAAAACAATTGCCATTGTTGGAGCTGGTGGGCTTGGTTCATCTCTTGCTTTTGCTCTAGGTGCAGTTGGTATCGGTGAAATTCACATTATAGACTTTGATGAAGTCAGCCTTCACAATATTCATAGACAAATTGCCTTTAAGTTGGGCGATGAGGGGAAAAACAAAGCTGTAATAAATGCACAAATAATTTCCGATCGTTCCACTTTTACAAATGCAGTGGCACACAATTGTGATTTTAAAACATGGAGTGAAAAAGGTATAGCAGTTGACCTTATAATAGACGCTACAGACAATCTTCCAACACGAGGAGATATAAACAGCTATGCAAAAGAGGTAAAGACTCCTTGGGTCTATGGGAGTGTAGAAGCTTTTCATGGACAAGTCTGTTTTATAGATGAATCTTCATTTAATGATGCTTTTAAAATTGTGAAAAAAACACCTGCTGGCATTGCAGCACCAATTGTTATGCATATTGCATCATTACAAGCAAATTTAGCACTGAGATATTTAGCAGGATTAAGTGTTAAAAAAGATTATCTTTACTATCTATTTTTTAATGAAGAGGGAGAGTTGATAACCCAAAAATTTGGACTTCCAAAATAGGGTTATCATTTATAAAATGGAAAAGTTTTATTTTTTCTTTTCCATATTGTTATAAAAGTAGTTTGTAGCCTCTACAAATCCATCTAAAGAACCACAGTCAAAACGTTTTCCTTTAAATTTATATCCTAGAACCATACCTTTTTTAGCCTGAGTCATTAAAGCGTCAGTAATCTGAATCTCTCCAGCTTTACCCGGTTTTGTATTTTTAATAATTTCAAAAATATCAGGAGTAAGAATGTAACGCCCAATAATAGCAAGATTTGATGGTGCTTTATCAGCATCTGGTTTTTCAACCATATTATCAATCATAAAAATACCTTTTTCTATCTCCTTCCCAGAGATAACACCGTAGCTGCTTACTTTGTCTTTTGGTACTTCCATAATAGCAACAATAGAACATTTATACTTCTCATATAATTTTACCATCTGCTTTAAAACACCATCTCCATCAGGATTGACACATAAATCATCTGCAAGAATTACAGCAAAAGGAGCGCTATCGCCCACTAGTACTTTCCCTTTATAAATAGCATCACCAAGACCTTTCATCTCATTTTGGCGTGTATAAGTAAAAGTACATGTATTGATTAGAGCACGTATTTCTGTTAAAAGGCTCTCTTTTGAAGTTCCTTTTATTTGATGTTCAAGTTCATAACTTAGGTCAAAATGATCTGTAATAGCACGCTTTCCTCGTCCTGTAATAGTTGCCATGATATTACATCCAGCTTCATGGGCCTCTTCTACACCATATTGAATAAGTGGTTTTGTTAAAATTGGTAGCATCTCTTTCGGCATCGCTTTTGTAGCTGGTAAAAATCTCGTACCATATCCAGCAGCTGGGAATAAACATCTTTTTATCATTCTATGTATCCTTTAATATTAAAAACCAATAATTTATGTTGGAAAATTTTGCTAATAATAGCATTTATAAAGTTATGAATAGATAAAATCACCTCATAATATTCAAAAGGAAGAACAATGCCCTTTATACCAAAAACACCCTATCTTACAACAGATGGAATTGTAGAAATATACAACAATCAAGATGAGTTCCAAGGAATAGTTTTCATACAAAGAAAAAATGAACCCTTAGGGCTAGCACTACCAGGAGGTTTTGTCGATGTAGGCGAATCTGTTGAAGATGCACTCCACAGAGAGATGCGAGAAGAGATAACTTTAGATGTAACAATAAAGTACCTTTTAGGCATATATTCTGATCCAAAAAGAGATCCAAGATTTCATACCGCCTCTGCTGTATATGTTTGTAAAGCTTATGGAAATCCAATAGGTGCAGATGATGCAAAAGAGGCAAAAATAGTTACACTAGACAACATAAAAATAGATAAACTTGTTTTTGATCATAGTAAGATTGTAAGTGATTATTTGAAATATAAAAAAGTGGTGGGTTCTGAGTGACTCGAACACTCGACCGCTCGGTTATGAGCCGAGAGCTCTAACCAACTGAGCTAAGAACCCTCACCAGTTGTTGGTAGGTCGGAATTATACAAGGTGCATCCTTACAAAACGCTTATATTGTTAAACTCAATCTTTTGGTGCTTTAATCTTATATACTACAGCATAAAGAAGTGGAATATAAATAAGGTTAAGTACTGTTGCCCATGCTATACCATATCCTAAAGAGACTGCCATTGGCTGTAAAATTTTTGCCTGTCCTGAAGCAAAAAAGATAAGTGTAAGCAAGCCTAAAACAGTTGTTAAAGATGTAAGAAGTATTGGTCTTAACCTTGTTTTAGCACGACGCATCAACTCCTCTGTATCCTTTGCCTTCTTAATAAAATCAACCATAATAAGTCCATCATTTACAACAACCCCGGCAAGTCCTACAATTCCTATAAGTCCTGGCATTGTAAGATTTAAACCCATTAACCAATGCCCAACATAAACACCCAGCAACACTAATGGAATGGTACTAATAACAATAAGAGATTTTTTAATAGAATCAAAAAGCCAAACAAGTGTAATAAAGATCAAGAAAATAGCAATTAGTCCTGACTGCATCATCTCTCTTTTATTTTTATTGTTCTCCTTCTCTTCACCTTTTATATTTACAGAAATTCCTTTTGCTTTTAGCTCATTTAGATATGGACGAACTTTATTCATCACTTCAGATGAAGTAATAATTTTTTTATCAATAGAAGCATAAAGACTACGAACTCTTTTTCCATCCTCTTTTTTAATGGTCACATAACTTTGAAGATAAGTATAGTCACAAATATCTTTTAATGCTACATATTGACCCGATGAGGGAACCTGCAGCTCTACATTTTGTATGGAATGAATTTGTTTATCTAAACCACTCTCTATGCGAATACGCACAAGTCCTTGTGCATTAAAGAGTTTTCCATACTCACCCTTTAAATAATATGCTCGTAAATCATTGGAAATTATCTGCTCATCAAAGCCAAGTTCCTGCCCATAGGCATTGACTCTCAGTTTTAGCTCTTTTTCTCCAAGCGTTGCATCATCAGATACATTATGTACACCTTTAATAGCAGCTAATTTACTCTCTAATGTTTTGAGATAAGGAACTACCTTTGTCCCATCTTTTGCACTCAGTCCAATCTCAATATCATGAGCGATAATACCAGCACCAGGTACTTTTACCACAAACTCTTCAAAAAGATTTTCACCATCTTTTAGTTTCTTATTTTTGAGATTTTTAAGAACTTTTTGCAATCTCTTAGCTATAACTTTCGCATCAACTTCTCTTGAGCGCACTTTTGCATTATATTCAAGAGAGAGATAGGGACTTATATATTTATCGAAGAAGTTAACAGGAGCACGCTCATGTAAATCAATAAAAATATGAAACATATTTTCACCAAGTTCTGCTCTATTTTTTGCGTCCATTTTAAAGCCAATTACAGAAGTAACAGAAGATACATTTTGTTTATTAACATTTTTAAGTATCTCTTTTTCAACTTTTGTGACAATTTTTTCTGTATCTTGCAAATCATTGTTTATATTGACTTTTCCATATACATATATTTGCGTATTGTCAAAATCAGGAAATAACTGAAATTTTGCATTTTTTATCATTACAAATTCAAATGCCAAAATACTCACAACTATGAGTAAAAGTGAAAGCCCCTTGCGTTTAAAGAAAAAGTGTAAAACACGACTATATGAGATATACATCCAATCCCAAAAGCGTTTTGTAAAACTCCCCTCTTTAGAAACTTTTAAAAAGTCATACGAATGGAGTGGTAAAAAGTAAAAAGCTTCAAACAGTGATGATAAAAGAAGTACAGTAATCATAATTGGTATGATTCTTATAAACATTCCCATCTCACCAGTCATTAAAAGCATTGGTAAAAAAGCAAGAACTGTTGTAAGTGTTGCAGCAAGAACTGCTGGAAACATCTCTGCTGCACCATTTATTACAGCCTCTTTTCTATCCATTCCCTCCTCTAAATGCCTATAAATATTTTCAGCAACAACAATTGCCTCATCTACAAGCATACCAAGAGCAATAAGTGCCCCTAAAAGAGAGAGCATATTTAGACTATCACCAAGAAGCTCTGTAACTATAAGACCTATCATAAAACTTACAGGAATACCAAGAGCCACAACAAACGCAATGCCTCTGTTTATGAAAATAAGCATCGCTAAAAAGACAAGAGCCAAACCAAATACTATGTTGGAAAAAACAACATTAAGACGATTCTTAATCCATACAGAGGTATCTGTATAAATATTATAATTCAAATTTGGATGTTTCAATTTTTGCTTTTTTAACAGCTTGCGTATATCTCGTACAAGTGCAATAGCATTTCCATTTTTACTTTTTGTTACATTAATCGAGATATTTCTCACACCATTGTAGTGTGAAAGTTCTACAGCATCACTCAGTTTAAATGCAACGGTTGCAATATCACCTATTTGAAGCTTATTACCTCCTACATCTATAATGGTATTTGCAATTGCCTCCTTTGTTTTTTCTCCATTATATGTAGAAATATAGAGGTGGTCTGCTTTTTGCTTAATCGTACCAATAGGAAAAATAGAGCTTATTTTACTAATTTGTGAAACTACTAACGAGGGAGAAAGACCATACGCCTTAATTTTTTCGGTGTTGAGTTTAATATCAAGCTCTTCTTTAGCATCCCCACGAATGGTTATATCACTCAAATCTTTAAATTTACTCAGTTCACTCTTTAGCTCATCTGCACGATTAAGTAACTCTGCTGTTGTAACATTACCAGAGAGTGCAATAAGCACAAGGGGGAAAGAGTGTGTTTTAATTTTTGCAATAGGTTCATTCATATCTGCTGGCAAATCTTTTTTCACATTGCTAATAGCATCTTTTACATCATTTAATACTAGAATATTATTTGAACCACTTCTAATCTTAGAACTAATAATAAATGAACCATTTTTAATACTGCTAGTAGTATCTTCAAGTGCATCAATATTTTGTAAATCATCTTCAATACTCTGTACAACCATCTTATCTAAGGTATCTGCAGAAGTACCAGCATAGCCACCTTTAATGGTAATTTTATCCATATTCATCGGTGGAAAAATCTCTTTTGGAATATTAATATATGCAAAGATTGAGAGCATAAAAATAAATATAAGTAGTATATGGTTTAGCAGGGGTTTATCAATAGCAAACTGTATAAATTTTCTAATCAACACTTTTCCTTGGTGAGTTTAAAATAGAGTATCTAAAATTTGGTTCTTAAATTTTATGGATTCAACAGAGGCACTGATGAGTTTATGCTCTTCTTTGAGAGTATCATACTCTACTTTTAATTTTGCAATATCCCTGCTTTTAAAGTAAATCTGCTCTGTTATATAAATCTTAGGAAAAGCAAACATTCCAACAAAAGCAAGTGTCAGCAAAACATATAAGAAGTAGTTAAGATCAAGGCTGCGTTTAGGAGTAAAGAGAGTCTCGACCTCATCTAAAAGTTCTCTTTTTTCACTCATTATAAGTCCATTTGAAACAGACGCATCTTCGCGCTTCTGCTTCTTACATTCTCTTTGAGTTCATCTTCTTGCGCCGTTATTGGCTTTTTCGTAAGCACTTTACCAAGCTGATGGTCATTCCCACAACTACAACGAAACGCTTCAGGAGGACAAATACATGACTTCGCCCATCGTGCAAACTCCTGTTTTACTATTCTGTCTTCAAGTGAATGAAAAGAGATAATAGCTACTTTGGCATGAGGCAATTTTGCCTCCTCAATGCTTTTAAGTACACTTTTAAGCTCACCGAGTTCATTATTTACTTCTATTCTAATTGCCTGCATCAAAAGTGTTGCTGGGTGTATCTTTTTTCCTCTTGGCATATAGGGTTTGAGCGTTTCACTGAGTGCTTTTGAGGATAGAAAAGGACGATTTTTCACAATCACATCTGCAATTTTTTTATAATTTCGAAGCTCACCATACTCTAACAAAATTTTCTCTAACTCTGATTTTGAGTATTCATTTATAACATTTGAGGCGCTTAGCGGTGCATCTTTATCCATACGCATATCAAGCGTCTCACTCTCATAAGAAAAGCCCCTCTCTTTTTGGTTAAGTTGCAATGAAGAGACGCCAATATCAGCCAATATTCCTTTAATATCTGCTGCGTTTACCTCACTCAGTATCTCTTTTATAACAGAAGAAAAACGCCCTTTTTTAATTGTTACTCTATCTCCATATTTAGCCAAACGCTTTGTTGAAAAGTCAATCGCTGTCTGGTCTTGGTCTATTGCAATCAGTTTGATATTTGGATTTGCTTCAAGAATTAAAGAGGAGTGCCCACCATACCCCATAGTACAATCAATAACAATACCTTCACCTAAATCAGTAAAAGCATCAACCACTTCTCTATACAAAACTGGAATATGAGGAATTTCTTGCAAAGCCAACCCTAATGTTAATATTAGGGTTATTATACAGCAAAATTGATTTAGGTTTAATTTTTTATACTGTATCATTTAGCAAAACTATAAAAGGGGTTTTATATGTATCTTAAATTTTTAGCACAATACCAACTAGAAATCATTATTGTTCTAATACTTTTATTCCTTTTTATGCTCTATCTATTATTAAAAAAACATCCAAAAAAAAGAGAGACCTTCTTAGATATCAAGCCAACAGTTGCAGATGAATATGAACAAGATACAAAAAATACTAAAGAAACAGAAAAAGATATCTATGACACGCATACATCGAAAGTCGAAGAAGAAGTAGTAGTTTATAATTTTAAAAGACAGACAGTTCCTCCTCATGGGAAAGTCAAAAAAGAGGACTTTAGTAAGTTTAATGGGATGCGTATTCTCCTAGCAGAAGACAATATTATCAATCAAAAAGTCATATTAGGTCTCCTTAGTGCTAGTGGTATAGAGATTGTCCTTGCTAATGATGGACAAGAAGCACTCAATATTTTAGAGAATGACAATAATTTCACACTTATACTTATGGATGCACATATGCCAAATATAGATGGTTTTGAAGCAACAAGAATTATACGAAAAAATCCAAAATACAATCATATAGTAGTAGTTGCACTTAGTGGAGATACAGCAAGTGACGACGTCAAAAAGATGAAAGATGCTGGAATGAGTGAAACACTTGAAAAACCTCTTAAAATGGATGCATTTTATGATATTTTATATACATATAATGTAAATACACCAAAACAAAAAAGTACAATAGCAGACAGTGATACTGCCAAACTTTTAAATACAGAAATAGGTATAAATATTTGTGGAGGGGATGTCAATTTTTATAAAGATATTTTAAAAGAATTTTTAGAAAACTATGGTACTTCTGATGAAACTTTACTGCTGCTTATAAAAAAAAATAAACTTAAAGAAGCCGATCAATTACTACTAGATATGATTGGTATCTCTGCAAATTTAGGAGCTGAACGACTGCACAATATTGTTTTACAAGCCAAAACAACATTAAAAACACCAAGCAAAAACTTCTCTGCAATATTACAATCTTATAAAAATAGTTTAAAACAGACTACTGAACTCATCAATAAATACATTTTATAGAATAAATTTTTTCTTATGTATTAATCATAATGTTACCTTTTAAATAAAAAAAAATCAAAATCTCCTCTTTTTTACGATTCTTGACATAAATCAAGTTAATTTAATTCCAAACTTAATAAACTACTCATGATTCTAAATTCAAATTCAATTTAAGGAAGAACAAATGATAGATCCATCTGTAATCAGACCAGAAATTGCGCTAGGTGATTTTTTACCTATCTTTGTCTCTTCTGCACTTGTATTAGTTTTTGGAGGATTTTATGTAGGTATATATACTGCAGTAAAAGTAAAAATGCTTAAACCATGGTTTATGGTTCTAGCATACATGTTTTGGTTACTCACAGGATATTGTTTATATCTAATGGGTAATTTAATGCATGTTGGGGAATTTACTGCAAAAGCTTTAGTCGTCGCTGCAATTGGACTTTTTTTACTTCCACATGCAGTCTATTATATGCAAGATCAAGTTCATAAAGAAAATGAACATTGAAAAAATATATATATTGAATAAAAATTTTTAGGAGGATACAGTGGCAAAGAAATCTGTATGGAGTGACAATCGTTTCTGGAGGCGTTCAGCAACGTGGGTTACCGGTTTTGCATCAATACTTTTAATTTGGTTGACGTTCGACACATCAGCACAAATTGCAATGGGTAATGATAAAGACCTTAAAGAGGGTATAACAAAAAGGGTTCCAGGGCCTACTGTTATTAATTACAAAATTACTTATGAAATGAGTAATAAACGTGGTCATGAGGTGCCTATTATAGGGGGAAATGATGGCAAAGGGAATTCACTCTTTCAACAAAAAGAGAAGTTTTTTGGCCGTGATGATTATTCAGAAAAAGAGGCAAAGGCTTTATTGCACTTAGGTAAATTGGGATCACAAGCAAAAAACTGTATGGATTGTCATACACTTTTAGGAAATGGCGCATACTATGCACCAGACTTAACAAAAGCATGGTTAGATCCTGCATGGGGACCAAATGGTGCAATGCAAGCACTAACTGGAAAAAATACGAAAGAAGAAGCTATGGCTGAATTCTTACAACATCCAGACCAATACCCTACACATGCACGTATGATGCCAGATCTTGGTATTACAGCAAAAGAGGCTAAAGGTTTAGTTGCATTTTTAAAACATATGTCATCTATTGATACAAATGGCTTCCCAAGAAATTTTGGAAAAATAAAAGGAGCAGTTCATGGCAAGTAATTACTTAACAGGTGTTGGTGGCGAATCAAAACAGTTAGCTACATGGTACTTTACTTTTGCAGCAATTTTGTTCGGTGCTCAACTACTTTTTGGTCTTGTAGCAGCTACTCAATATGTAATGCCCGGTTTTCTTTATGGAGTGTTAGACTTTTCAATTGCTAGAATTTTGCATATTAATGCATTAGTCGTGTGGATGGTATTTGCTATGTTTGGTTCTGTTTATTGGTTATTACCGGACGAAACTGGAATTGAAACAGTAGGTATTAAAATAGGTAAGTTACTCTTTTGGATTTTTGCAGCTGCTATTGTTGTAGTAGTTTTAGTATTTTTATTTATTCAAGTTGGTAAAGCAGATGCAACTACAATCTGGTTTATTACAGAGGGTCGTGAATATATTGAAGCACCACGCTGGGCTGACTGGGGTATTGTTGTTGTTGCTTTAGGATTTGTTGGAAATCTTTTCTTAACAGGTATGAAAGGAAAGCAAACTGGTATTGTAACTGTTCTTATGGCAGATATGATTGCGTTTGCTGGTCTTTACTTAGCTGGTATGTTCTTTACAGATAACATTTCAGTTGATCAATACTGGTGGTGGTGGGTAATCCACTTATGGGTTGAAGCTACTTGGGAAGTTTTCGTTGGTGCGATTGCTGCGTATGGACTTATTAAAATGATAGGTGCACATCGTCAAGTTGTTGAAATGTGGCTATGGATTGAGGTCGCGATGCTATTTGGTTCAGGTATTCTTGGACTTGGTCATCACTACTTCTGGATTGGTACACCTGAGTATTGGTGGGAAATTGGTGCGCTATTCTCAGCACTAGAACCTTTACCACTTGTAGCTATGTTTGTACACGTTCTTTATGACTGGGGTAAAACTCAGGGATCAGAAGAAGAAAAAGGAAATACCCGTTCAGTAATCAATAATAAGCCTGCATTTACATGGTTTGTTTTAAATGCCTTTGGAAACTTTTTAGGCGCTGGTATTTGGGGATTCTTCCATACATTACCACAAGTAAACCTCTATACTCACGGTACACAGTTTACTTCAGCACATGGGCACTTAGCATTTTTCGGAGCATATGCAACTATTCTTATTGGTATGTTTTACATAGCTATCCAAGGAAAGAATGGCATTAAAGTGATGAAAAACACAAGAGCTTCTATCTGGGCTACGAGTATGATTACTGGTGGTATGATGGGAATGACTGTAGCACTTACTATCGCGGGATATGTTCAAGTTATTGTTTCTCGTGCACAAATGGGTGCAACGTGGTCAGGATATTTTGATGGTCAAAGTGGTATGTGGTTTACACAAGCGATGGATTGGAGACTTATAATGGGTCTTGTTATTTTTACAGGTTTCATTATTTTAGCAAAAGACTTACTAACTACTGGTAAAAATCCAGTACATGAAAGATAAGGAGGCATAAGATGTTTGAGCCGTTTACAGATGTCGTACCAAGTTTTTTTGGTTGGCTTAATCAAGGTCCTTTAACTCTAACACTTTTTCTTCATACAGTGATAATTCTTCCAATGATTTGGATCTATTTTCAAGAGAAAAAGCGTTTAGAAAGTGAAGAGTAGATAGAAATTACCTCCCTCTTTTCTATAGGAGGGAAGTTAAGAAATATTTTTTAGGGAGAACAAAAATGAAACTTAATAAATTAGTTACATCAGTTGCAGCATTAGCTGTAGTCAGTTCAGGACTATTTGCAGGTACGTCTCATATGAATTTTGCTAAAGTCTACACACAACAGTGTGCGGGATGTCATGGTCCGATTCATCAAGGTGGAGTTGGTGCTGACTTAAGACCAAAAGCACTAAAGAAAAAAGAGAACCATAGTCTTGTTGAAACAATTTTAATAGGAAGAGAAGGTACAGCGATGCCAGCTTGGAAATCAACTTTTACAAAAGATGATGCTGCAGGTATGGTTAACTGGCTAAAAGATTGGAAAAACACAGTAACACTGAAGCTTACTTTAGATGGTGTACATAAAACATGGAAAAAGCTTGCTGATCGTAAAGCTTTATACTCAAAATATCCAAATCCTGTAGATGTTAAAAGCGATAAAGACATTATGTTTGCAACTGAAAGAGATGCTTCTTTAGTTGATTTTATTGACTCAACAACAGGGAAAGTTTTATCTCGTCATAAAGCTGGATATGCAGTACATGTTACTGTAACAAACAAAAGAATTCCTCGCTATGCATACTGTATCAGTCGTTCAGGTCGTTTAACTATGTTTGATTTAAACGCTCCAGGGCAACCTGCACTTGCAAGTGTTCAAGTTGGTCAAGATTCTCGTGGACTCGCTGTTTCACCTGATGGAAAATATGTAATGGTTGGTAACTATAATCCAGGTGGTGCTGTTTTATGTGATGCTCATACACTTGAACCACTTAAAGTATACCCTACTTCTAGTGTTATAAATACAGATGGAAATATTGAGCCAAGTCGTGTCGCATTTATTGCAGATACACCTTACGCACCTTATTTTGTATTTGCACTTAAAGATGCAGGACATGTATATGTAGTTGATTATTCAAAACCAGGCTTTCCAATTGTAGGCGATATTCCTAATATTGGTAAAATTTTACATGATGCTTTTGAAAATGAGGGTAAACAAATTGGACGATTTGTATATGTAGCTTCTCAGGGAAGTGATTTAATGGGTGTTGTTGATTTAAAAACACTCAAACTTGCTGCAAAAGTTTATACTGGTCCAGGTACTAAGCCACATCCAGGTCAAGGTAGTTCTTGGTATAATGACAAATATGGACAACTTAATGCTACAAACAGCATGAATGTTGGTGATGTTGTTATTTGGAATATGGACAATGAGGTTGTAGCTAATGTTCCAACTGCTGGTGGTGGATTATTTGTAGGTACAAGTGAATTTACTCCATATATTTGGTCAGACTGTGTGATTGGCGGTGTTAAAAATTATAACAAAATGTATCTAATCAATAAACAAACTCTTAAAACTGAGAGAATTATTGAAGTTGGTAAAAAGAAAGGTCATCTTATAGATGCAGAGACTGGAAAAATTTTACAAACTTGGGATGCAACGCAATACAAAACAGTAACACATAAAGAGATAGCTTCGAAGCTTTCTAAAGAAGAACTCGTACCATATACTGCAAAACATGGTGCAAAAGTTTCTAAACCAGTTCAACCACGTTTGTTGCATGCAGAACCTGCTAATCATGGTAGATGGACAACAATTAGTGAATGGACTACAGGTCGTATTGGAATCTACAATGCTAAAACTGGTAGATTTATAAAATATATGTACAACTTCACTACACCAACTTTTACTTATTCTGTTGAACACAGAGAGAAAATTCCTGGTGCATAATATATATGTCCTTTTTAGGACATATATTTTTCTTATATAAGATATAATAATATACTTTTTATAAGAAAAATAAAACTTTTGTAAGGAATATATTTATGAAAAAAATGGTATTATCTGCTTCTGTATTATTCATATTTGCTTCTACTGTTTTTGCAAATGATGGTGCTGGAAAAAAGTTATTTCAAGAGTATTGTTGGGGATGTCATCATGAAACTGCTATGGCATTTGGACCATCGTTTGAGAGTATAGCAAACAAAAGAACTCCCCAAGAAGTTATGGCACAAATTGCAGATCCAGACAACACATATAAAAGTTTGGGATATAAAACAAATTCTATGCCAGCATTTAATGATTTAAACAGTAGTGAACTAAAAGCATTGACTGATTATATATATAAATTTAAGGATAAAAAATGAGAAAAATAATTTATGCATTGTTGCTATTTATTTCAATATCAACTCTTGCACAAGCAAAAGAAAAAATATTTATTGTTGAAAGAGAAAACTCAGCTTTAGCTGTAATCAATAATAATTTAAAAACAAATGAAATTAAAAATATGCATAATTTCAATCATGCTGTCGTAAAATTTCGTGGAAAAGATGGCTATGTTATCACTCGTGATGGTTATGTTATAAAATTTGATCCTGTAACAGAAAAAAAGCTTAAAGAGTATCGTACAAGTAAAAGTGCTATAGGTTTTATTATTGGTAAAAATTTTCTTGCTGTTGCAAATTATGACAACAAAACTGTTGAGATATTAGATAGAAATCTAAATCCAATACAAAGCATTAAAACGGGTAGTAGAAATGTTGGTATTAAACTCTATAAAAATTACCTTATTTTTGCATGTATGGATACAAATCAAATATGGGTAATGAAAGACAAAAACCCAAAAGCAAAATTACCTAAATTTGTTCTTTATAAAAAATTTAAAAATATAGGAAAGGTACCATTTGATGCACTTATTGATAAAAACCTTTATGTAGTAGGCTTATTTAATTCACCAGATATTGGAGTCATTAATCTTGATACTATGAAGTATAAAAAAGTTCCATTAAAATTGGGAAAAAAAGAGAGAATACTTAAAGTTCCTCATTTTGGTTTCTGGAGTGTTAGTAAAGGGTATTTCTTCATTCCTGCAGTCGGAAATGAAAAAGTTTTTGTATTTGACCATAAATTTAATTATATTACTTCTATCAAAGTGGAAGGAAATCCTGTTTTTACAGCTTTAAGTCCAGATAAAAAATGGCTAGCGGTAACTTTTAGTGGTAAAAAATTTCCATATGTGCAAATTATAGATACGAAAACATTAAAAATAGTACGTACATTTAAATTTCCAGGATGGATACTACATGTTCGTTGGTCAAACGATACAAAACATCTCTATTTTAGTGTAAATACTGCTAATGAAGTTTTAGCTTATAATGTATCAAATCCAAATCCTATGAAATGGTGGAAACAATTCATGTGGCCAGTACCTAAATCATCAGGTATATTTTTATATGATTCTAAAACACAAAAATAAGGTAGTATATGTTTAGATTAAGTAATCTTATAAAGTCTGTTACAGCAGGAAAAAAAGAGAGAGTTCTCAATGGAAGTATCGTTATTTGGAACTTCACAAATCGCTGTAACTTGGCATGTCATCACTGTTATAGCTATGCAGATCCAAGTTCTGAAGATTTTTTAAGTACTGAATTTATATTGAATTCTATACCTGAACTTTTAAAAGCTGGTATTAAATTTGTTATATTCTCAGGTGGTGAACCACTTATTAGAAAAGATATTTTTCAAATATCTCAAGCTATGAGAGATGCTGGTATTGTCACTTATCTCTCAACAAATGGTTTATATGTAAACGATAAAAATGTTGATGAAATCATAAAAACATTTAATTATATAGGTATTAGCATAGATGGTATAGAAGATGTGCACGATAAATTTCGTGGGTTAAAAGGTGCCTATCAAAAAAGTTTAGCTGCCATTGCTCTTATCCAAGAGCATGGAGGTAATGCGGGTATTCGTTTTACTATTACCAATGAGACTAAAGAGAGTTTTTACTCCATATTTGAGTTAGCTGAAAGAATTGGTGTAGATAAGATCTACATATCTCATCTTGTATATTCAGGTAGAGGATTGGATAATCTCAAAATTGATATATCCAAAGAGGAAAGACGTCAATTTGTAGAGTTTATTATAGATAAAGCTTTTGAATATATTCGCGATGGTAAAGATATAGATATAGTTACTGGGAATATGGAAATGGATGCTCTTATATTTTTAGAAAAATTTTCTGAAAAATACCCTGAACTTAGAGATGAAATGATTAAAAGACTCAAAAGTTGGGGTGGAAATAGTGCAGGAAGAAAACTTGGAAATATTGATTGGATGGGAAGAGTAAAACCTGACCCATTTTTTCCATTTTATATTGGAAATATGACGGAGCGTCCTTTTAGTGATATTTGGTTAGATGAAGAAAATGATATACTAACAAAGTTACGTAAGTTTCCTAGAGACATAAGTGGAATTTGTTCTGAGTGTAATGTCATAGATATATGTAATGGAGGCTCTCGTAGTCGTGCGTATGCCATTTATGATGATTTATGGGCGCAAGATCCATCTTGTTATTTAACAGATAAAGAAAGAAAAGGAATTTAATGACCAGAGTTTACCTAACAGGCGCTGGACCTGGAGATATTGAACTTCTTACACTCAAGGCGCATCGCGTTATTAAGCAAGCAGATGTCATTATCTATGATAGACTTGCAAACCCTGAAATTTTAGAAATGGCAAAAGATGGTTGTGAGTTTGTTTATGTTGGTAAAGAAGATGGCAGACATACCTTACCACAAGATGAAATAAATGAGGTTATCTATCAAAATGCACTTAAACATAAAGTAGTCGTTCGCTTAAAAGGTGGTGATCCATTTGTTTTTGGACGCGGTGGTGAAGAGGGAGCATATCTTCAGGAGCGTGGCGTTAGCTTTGATATTATTCCAGGGATTACTTCTGCTATAAGTGTCCCAGCATATGCGGGTATTCCTGTTACTCACCGTGGAGTTGCAGTAAGCTTTCGTGTTGTGACAGGACATGAGTCTCCAAACAAAGAAGTCTCTCAAATACCTTGGGAAAATTTCAAGACAGACGATACCATTATCTTTTTAATGGGCTTACACAATCTTTCAAAAATTGCAGCAAAACTCATAGAGATTGGAAAACCCAGAGATTACCCTTGTGCCGTTATTTCAAAAGGTTCTACAAAAGATCAAAGTGTCGTTACTGGAACCCTTGACAATATAGTACAAAAAGCAAAAGGTGTCCCTACTCCGGCACTTATCATTGTTGGTCAGGTTGTTAAATTAAGAGATCAACTTAAATGGTTTGAACAACAATAATCTTTTTTTAAAAGTTCAACCAATCACCCTACACATAATAAAGTAATGTAGATAATGTCAAAGCAAAAAGAAAAGTAATTCCAACCATAACTATTCTTTTTTTTGACTCATCTATACCATATTTTTTTTCTAAATATTCACTAACAACTATCCCTGGATAAATTGAGAACAGAAACATTGGGAAAGTCATGACTAAAATGATGATTAAATCGTGCATATACATATAAATCCAATAAATTTAAAGTTTTTTTATAATTATTATTATATCATATTCATTACTTCTTTATAAGAAGAAATTACACTATATAAAAAAGGAATACAAAATGCGAAACAAATTTTTACGGCTAACACTTCTACTACTCTCTTCTCTAGTTATAATAGGATGTAGCACATCACCTAATCCAACTACAGACTATGTTCAACTTTCTCATAAGATGTCACTCTCAAAAGTACATCAACTAATAGTAAAAGCGGGTGAGGAAAATGGATGGATTATGACTGAATTTACAAATCATGCTATTTTAGCTGAAAAAATAAAAGATCAATCTTCAAAGGCGGTAACAATTCATTTTTCAGAAGATTCTTTCCATCTTACTCCGGCTAATAGTGATTTACAAAGTGCTATAGAAGATAAACTAAACGGTGAAAAATAAAGGATAATTTTGGATTTTTTCAAATATATACATGCAGTTGGAACGGGGGTCAAAGGTAATCGAGATTTAAGTTTTGAAGAGAGTAAAGATATGATGACTCAAATCTTAGACCAAAGCGTTCCAAATGAACAAATAGCAGCATTTTTACTTGGCTGGAGATTAAAACCTGAAACAACAGAAGAGTTTCGTGGTGCATTAGCTGCATGTGATGCAAACATCCAAAGAAGTGAGGTCAAAAATTCTATTGAACTTGGCTACCCTTTTGATGGAAAAGCAAAAAATCCCTATATATTTCCACTTGTTGCAAAAGTGTTAGAGAGTCACGGACTAAATCTCGTTGTCGCAGGCGATGAAAAACAACCGGCAAAAGATGGTATCACCATCAAAGAGATTATAACTCAAATTGACCTTACTGCAAATGTACACTATTTTGATAGGAAAAATTTCTTCTCTAAACTACATCAGTTAACAGGTATACGAAATAGACTTGGTCTGCGCACAAGCTTTAGCACTATTGAAAAACTTTCTGGTGTTACACAGAGTGACTTTGCTATCACCGGTATATTTCATAAACCTTTTGTTAAAAAATACAGTGAAATTTTAAAAGGAAGATATAAAAAGATTGCACTTATTCAAGGCAATGAAGGCACACCTGAGTTGTTCAGTAAAGGACGCTTATGGATGGTTGATGACCATAAAACACAAGAGTATATCATTGACCCTGAGCATTTTGGTATTCATTATAAAAAATCATGGGATAAAATCACACGTAAAGAGTCATTAGAACAACTCAACAATCCTTCAGATGAATATCTAAAACTGGCAGAGCTAAACGCAGCCATCTATCTTTTTGTTACTGAAAATGCACAAAGTATAGATGAAGCCTATGAAAAAGTAAAAGAGACTACTTTTTAGTTAAATTATACTCAACCAGCTTTCCATCAAGAGATTTTAAAAAAGCTTCTAGTGCATCTAGTTGCCCTTTAGTCATATCTATGCCTAATTGGTACTTCCCCATCATTTTTATTACTTCACGCAGTTCTTTTACACTTCCATTATGAAAATATGGAGCTGTTTTAGAAATATTTCTAAGAATAGGAACGCGAAAATAACAGGTTCCATTTTTACCCAAAAATCCACCTACATTTTTAAAGGGAAAAGGATGATACATCTTAGTATTAAAATGCATTTGTGAAAAGTGTCTTTTATGCGTCTTCTCATCAAAAGTTGTTGTCAAATCAATAATACTGTTATACGCTCGTAGCGGAAACTTTTGAATCTTTTGTCCACCAACAGCAGGACCAAAATGACAGGCTTTACAACCCATATCTATAAAAAGGTTCAATCCTCGTTTTTCTTCTTTTGTTAAAGTAGTCTCATTACCCTCTAAAAATTCATCATAAGAACTTCTCGTCACTAAAATCTTTTCATATGCTGCTATTGCTTTTGTAATATTGTCAAAAGTTATTTCATCTTCACCGAAGACTTTTCTAAATGCTTTAATATACTCTGGATTTTTCCCAACTCTTGACTCTATAAGTTCAGGAGTTGATGCCATCTCAAAACTTGCTTGTGTTGGACCTTGAGCCTGTTCTCGAAGAGATTTTAGTGTAGAAAAGTCTTTTGGAATTGGTCGAAGTCCTTTACTTAAGGCTTTTTCTCTGAGTTCCTCATTTGCATAGAGGGAGACTAATGCTAAAGTTAAAAACATAACTTTTTTCATCCCCTACTCCTCGTTTAAATTTACTAAATACCAAAAAATTTATGTAGCCACGTTCTCTCTTTTGTTGTCTTAATAAAAATCTTTGTCACAGTTTGATTGTGATCCCCTAAGACTATAACATCATTTGCAACAATTTTTAAATGTTTTTTACCCCATTTTTTGTCCAAATCATCCATTCTATAGAGTGCATCTGCTGCGTTTGGCTTCTCTTTTTCACCTGTTCTTGTATTAACAATAGCTAATCCACCCATTCTTTTTTCAAATTTATAAGGACTATAAACTTTAATTTCTTTATATATTCTATCCGCTTTTGCTGGCGGTGTAGCCTTTTGTATAGCTATAAATCCTAATGCAAAAAATGCAAACAATAACCCTAGAAAAAAACCTTTTTTTGCGTTCATCTAATTACTCCAACTTTCAATATATTTTTTTGCTTTTTCATCAAGCATTTTCATTCTCTCTTTACCCTTTGGCAAGCTTTTACGTAAAGATCTCATCTCTTGCAGAAATACCCCGATACTCTGCGGTATAAGATCTTGCAAATAATGTCTTAGATGTTTTGCCATTGCTGGTGAAGCACCCGAAGTAGAGACTGCAATAGTCAAATCATCTTGTTTAATATAAGATGGAAAAATAAAATCGCAATAATCCACAGAGTCAACTGCATTACACAAGCACTTGTAATTTTTAGACTCTTCAAAAATCTCAGCCTGCAGGGGAATATCATCAATTGCTACAATAACTATAGCATAATCAGATATATCTCCCTTTTTATAAGCGCGTTTTGCATACCCTAAACGCATCGTTTCAATCTTATGCATCATCTCAGAAGAATACTCTTTTGCGATTATATCTACATCGTTTGTGAAATCTAAAAGATGTACCAACTTTTCATAAGCAATATGTCCACCACCTATTAATAAGATTTTTTTATTATCTAGCTTCAAAAAAGCTGGAAAATATCCCATAATTACCCCATCTCTCACTATTTTTCCTAAAATCATACCATATTAACTTTAGAGTCTAAGAATATCCTATATAATAACAATATTTTATTGACAAATGTCAATTTAAAATAAAAAAAAGATAGATACAATCAAATTATTGAAAATTAATATAAAGTAGGATTATGAAACAAGAGATATTATCGAGAATACAGAAAAAATTTCCATTAAGCGCAAAACCATTTGAAGTAATTGCCAAAGAACTTGGGATAAGTGAAGAAGAGGTTTTGGAAATTTTACAAAATGAAAAAAGTGAGAGCATTATACGCCAAACATCAGCTATTTTTGATACAAAACGTTTAGGATATAAATCATCTCTCGTTGCGTTTAAAATTGATGAAGATAAAATTGATGATGCCGTTGCTATTATAAATAGTCACCCTGGCGTTTCACATAATTATGAAAGAAATCACGAATTTAATATCTGGTTTACTATGGCTGTTGCACCAGATTCCAAACTTGGACTTGATAAAACTATTGAAACTTTAGCTGCACTTACAGAGGCTGAAGATTACATCGTACTTCCTACTCTAAAACTTTTTAAAATCAATGTAAAACTCAATACAACAGGCAAAGATGATAAAAAAGAGAAAGTAAAGAAAGTAATTCATAAAGATATAGAGCTTACACCTTTGCATCACGAAATCATTATGCGCGCACAAAATGACATTGATTTTGTCAGTGAACCATTTAAAAATATCGTAGAAGAGCTAGATATTGATTATGAGACTTTTTTCTCAATTTTACAAGAGTTACAAGATGCTGGTGTAATGAGAAGATTTGCTTCCATCCTAAACCATCGTAAAGCTGGTTTTAATGCAAACGCAATGGTTGTCTGGGATGTCGATGAAGAAAATGGAGCAGCTATAGGGGAAAAAGCTGCTGCGTTTAGTGCTGTCAGCCACTGTTATCTTCGCCCAAAATATGAAAACTGGCCATATAATCTTTTTACAATGGTTCATGGAAAAACAACAGAGGAGACAAACGCAATGATAGCAGAGATGGCAGAAGAGATAGAGTCAAAATCACATATGCCCCTTTATTCATCACGTGAATTTAAAAAAGTGCGCATAGAGTACTTTACACCAGCATTTCAAGAGTGGGAGGAGAGATACAATGGATAGATTTTTTGAACTAGAAATTCCATATTTGGTTATTATGCTTTTTTTCTTGGCTGTTACTGCATTTGTAACAACGAGAGATTTTATGCCAAAAGTAGCATTTAAAAGAGGAATGATTGGAGTCTTTTCTATTTTTGCCATAATGATAGGCTTACATTATTATGTAACAAATAGCAGAATGGATGGTGTTAAAAAAATATTTAACAAAGGTGACACAATCATTTGTGAAAATAAAATGCGTAGAACAATCTCACAATCAGTGCTTATTTCCAAGAAACTAGGCTGGAGGATTGAGGGAGATTACTTTAAAAATCCTGACTTTGAAAGAGATTTTCATTTGGCAAGATGTGTTGACTATGCACCAATAGCTGCAAAAGAAAAAGCAACACCTACAAAAGGAAAATAGATGAAATATCTACTATTTCTTTTATTTACTTTAAGTGGTTTAAATGCGCTTGATCAGTTTACATCTTCTCAAGTATGTCAAAAATGCCACCCTGTCATTTATAACGAATACTACCAGTCACAACACAGAAAAGCTTCTATATTTTCAGATCCTGTCCATAAAGCAGTCTGGGACAAACATCCATTTAAGAAAAAAGGAATTTATGAGTGTGCTAAGTGTCATACGCCAAATGACAAAGTCATACTTACAAAACTTAAAAATCATGAAAAAGCACTCCCTATTAAAAATAGAGGACAACTCGAAGGTGTCTCTTGCGTTTCATGTCACAATATAAAAAGCATTCAAAAGCATGCCCAATCAAATGTAAACATCATAACAACAAATAAACACATTCTTTACTCTGCTAGAGAAAGTGAAAAAAGCAACAATGATAAAAAATACAAAATGCAAAAATCTCTTTTTGGTTTTGTAAACAAAGAAAGTGGCTCTCCTTATCATGACATAGACTTTACAAATGAAATTTTTTATAATGGTAATGTATGTATGGGATGCCATTCGCACAAAGAAAATTCACATAAGCTTCAAGTATGTACATCAAAAATAAGTG
>NZ_JALXBK010000007.1 GCF_026991475.1 Sulfurimonas sp.
ATTCGGAACTGGTCACTTACCATCTCACAACTTGCCATCTTTTTCGATGGCAGGTTGGATGATGCTTTAGATTTATGATACAATTTTAGGAATTATCCGATGCTGACACAGATTATTGAACACTACCCAAAAGACAGAGATATTAAACAGTGATGGTAGTATGAAATTCAGTGTTAGCATAACACATGAGATGGAGATACTCCCTATTGTTAAATATTGGATACCTCATATGTATATTCTTGAACCCAAATGGATGTGTGAGTTAATTCAAACTGATATACAGCAATATATTGAGAATTACATATAACAGACGATTAACCTTTATTATCTAAAAAGGCGAATTGGGTTAATGTGGTAATTTTTCTGAGTTACTTCAAAAACTAGTTCATCTCTTACTCGTCCTATGACTGCGCCCTTTCTTATTTTCCTACCTTTTTTAATGTCTGGTGCAATTTGAGAAAGATTTGCGTAGATGGTATGTAGTCCGTTTTTATGCTCAACGATGACAATATTATCTAAAACTGCAGTCTTGTCAGCGTAAACAACTCTTCCGTTCATTACATTTTTAACCTTCGCATTTGGCGATGTAGGTCGTAAAGATATTGACTCATTGAAAATTTTAATGCCATAAATCGGATCAGTATATGGACCATACTTTTTACTAATGGTGTATCTACTCAAAGGTGCAATAGTCCTAGGTCCTCTGTATCGAATAGTCTTAACACTCTGGTAACTATTACCGTGCTGTTTGACCTTTGGCAAGTTTTCATTAAGATTGATCTTCTGTTTTGCAAACGCAGCTTCTCGCTCTTTTCTTTCACGCTCTTTTTTAATAGTATCTTGTTTTACAATATTTAACTTTTCAAGTGTACTTTTCAAACTATTTTGTCTTCTTATCACTCTTTTTAACTGCCGAGTATAAGATGCTTTCTCTTTTTGCAATTTTGCTAAGGCACGTTTATTCTCTTTTGTAATTTGTATTGCTTTTTTTCTTTTCTTATCTATCTGTGTTATATTTGACTGTAAAGTAGTGGCATGACTTTGCAATAAATTCACTTTTTTTTCATTATCATAAAAGATACTATTGAGCTTTTTCACTTCATCCTGTGAGGATTTAAGCATTGTCTTTAAAACTTCCACCTCTATAAGTGATTCTTCATTTTGACTATATTTCTCTTCTAAAACAACCGACAAGGAGACACTCTTTGCTATAAAAAAGACTAACTTTTCTTCTATCTTATCTTGTTTATTTTTTAAAGCAATCTGTGATTTTCGTAAGAGTCTTAGCTGCTTTGTATCTTCATTATAACTCAGCTCTTTTGTTGCAAGATCTGCTTTGAGCTCTTTTAACTGTTTTATCTGTTGTTTGAGCATACGCTTTTGTTTTAAAATAGCATCAGCAGTCTGTATAAGCTTTTTATTTATATT
This sequence comes from Sulfurimonas sp., assembly GCF_026991475.1. Lineage (GTDB taxonomy): Bacteria > Campylobacterota > Campylobacteria > Campylobacterales > Sulfurimonadaceae > Sulfurimonas. The sequence goes on from NZ_JALXBK010000007.1 coordinate 1,429, forward strand.
TACATAGTTTTTCTTGTAGGAGTGTAGCTTTGAGCTTGTTTTATGTATCTTTGTATCAATACTAGTTCCCCCAAAAAGAGTGCTTGAAAGTAAAAAAAGAGTTAAAAATATATATTGCATCAGACCTCTTCTTTATGTCCAAGAACTATAAACGCAGCCAAAAGTATAGAGAGTGTGACAGAGATTGCCAATCCACTTAAAAAATCATTTACTTTATCAAAAACAACAATGTGTATACCAATGGTATGGAGCTGTTGGCTCACCCAACTACTAGATGCTATATATGAAAAAATTCCAAAATTAAGCACAGAGGCAATAAGTGCATCAACAATAGCTAATCTAAACAAAACAGCAGAACGCAGCCATGTAGGAGCACCAAATAAGCTCATAATATTCATCCGTTCGTTATGCTTAAATTGCCAAATACGAAGTTCTTTAAAAATGAGCAGCACTGTTACAATTAATATAGCAAAGGCAAGAACACTTATAACCGTTTTAAAAAGAAGCAGCAAATTATATATCGTATCATGTGTTGCAGAAAAGCTCTCCACTTTAGTGATTGATTTTATTTTTAGTAATTTTTTTCTTATCTTTTGTATCTCATCTGGACTTGGATATATAGCAAGTTTTAACTTGTAAAATCTTGGCAGAGTTGCTTTTAAAAGCTCTATATTGTTTTTACTAATTTTTGTATTAAGTTTTTTAATTACACTCTCAGGAGAGAGTTCTATTACATCTGCAATAGTAGAAACTTTTGCCTTCAACTCTTTTGGGAGTAGTTTATTTTGCGACACAATTACAAGCGAATAATTTTTTGTTAATTTATCTTTATATGCATTTATAGATCTATCAACAACAGTAAAAACCTGAATAGTAAATAAAATACTTACTAAAGCGATAACAAGAGAGAGATGATTTTTAAATGACTTCACGTATATCTCCAGACTCAATATGATAATGTTTATACTCAACTTTCATCGTCTCAGGTATATGGTGCGTTACTACGATGACGGTTGTCTCAAGCTGTTCATTTGCACCCTCAAGAAGATTCCAAATAAGCTGTGACGAGTAGTCATCAAGATTACCAGTCGGCTCATCTGCTAAAATAACAGTAGGATTATGGGCTAAAGCTCGCGCCATTGCCACACGCTGTTGCTCCCCACCACTCAATTCTTGTGGATATTTCCCAGTTTGATGCTGCAAGCGTACATGCTTTAACAGTGAATCAACCTGATTTTGTGTCACACTCTTCTCATATCCATTAATGATAAGTGGAAGCATAATGTTCTTCTCTATTGTCCACTCTTTTACAAGTTTATAGTCTTGAAACACTATGCCCAGATGTTTTCTCAAAAAATTCAGTTTCTTTTTACTAACACTTTTGAGCTCAACACCACCAACGACTAAGCTTCCCTCTATTGGTTTAAGTGCACCATAAAGAGATTTTAAGAGTGTTGATTTTCCACTCCCACTTGCACCAGTAATAAAAATAAAACTTCCAGTATCTACAGAAAAATTTACTTTATTAATAATTGTGTCATCATTTGAATACGCAAGAGATAAATTATTTGCGATTATCACTTTATCCATTTAAAATCCTAGCTAGTTCTTTATGTGCCTGTAAATTACTTCGTGATTTTAGCGGTTCTTGAGGATAGTAATCTATTTTGCTGTTATTAATAAGCAAATAAAGATGTTCTGGTCGATCAAAACTTCCCATAGATAAACGCAGCATAGTGCCATTTTGCGTTTTATAGACCCTCTCTACATGAATAAAGCCAGCCTCAAAACGAAATGTTTTATCATGTAGCGCTATTATCTCTTCATCACTCAAAGTAGACTTCTCAAAAGAAAAATCACCCACTACTTCAAGCATATCAGACTCTTCATCATTTATCATAGTTACATCATAAATGTTTTTCTCCATCTTTTTCCATCTATCTTCATACTTGGAACTTACTGCTATATCTCTATTTTTATTTATATGAAGCGTTGTTTTATTAAACGCAATAAAAGTCTCATAAGAGTACGCATAGTAATTTTCACTATCAGTTCTCAGCTCTAAAGTACCACCCACTTTTAAAACACGGCGTGACTCTTCAATAAATGATGTCGAAATTACTCTTCTATGTGGTTTTTTATCCCAAGGTACAGGAAAATGGACATAAATAGCACCTACAAGATTAGATGGAACAAGCTCCATAAAAAGACGCGCATCATAATCAAGCACAAGTAAATTGTCTAACTTTTGAATAACACTTTGCTTTAAAACCTGCTCAATAGATGGACGGTGAATCTCTATTCCTATAAAAAGTACATCAGGATTACTTGCCGCCTGATGCAACAAATGCCTTCCTGAGCCAAAACCAACCTCTATTCGCACCTCTTTATCACTTGGAAAATTATCTGCAAAAAACTCAATCTTTTTAAGTGCCGTCTCCTCTTGCAAATGTACATTTTGCTTTGCCTCAGGCACATTTGAAGCAATAACTTCTAGTTCTGCTGCTTTAGCATACCCTAAAAGTGCACAATGCACATTGTGTATAGATGCAGGACGAGTCAGCTTATCTGTTTTTAAAAGACTTCTGTTTTCTTCGACTTTTACTAGTAAAAAAAAGTCTTCACCCTCTACCGTTGTAGAGATAAGCTTTTCATCAGCATGGTTCGCATTTTGGGCAATAAAATTAAAATGTACCCCATCTTGAACTGCTGGCAGTTCTATCTCTTTAAACTCTTTTATGTGTAAATGTGGCATTAAAGCTCATTCAAATCTAAATCTTGCACAGGTGAAATTGTCTCCTGCGTTTGAGTACTTTTTGGTGCGACTTTTGGTGCAACTTTTGGCTCACTTTTCGTTTTGTTTTGTGTCTTATTTTGTGTCACTTTTGATCCATCAGTAATGATTTTTACTTCCGTACTTGGTTTAGAAACTAACCCATTTACATCTACTGCATAGATGGTATATGTATATGTACTATCTGGTTTTATATCACTATCAGTAAATTTATTAGTATCTATGTGGTCAAATTTTTTAATACTCTCTTTAAACCAGCCATCTTTTCGTTTTCTAACAACTTTGTAGTATATTGCTCTTGCATCATTTTTATTCCATGTTAAAATTACTTTATCATTAAAATGCATTGCTTCTACTGCTGCAGGTGCTAGTGGTTTGCTTAAAGTCATACCCATAACGGTATGTTTTTCATTTTCACTTTGTAAACCATCTTTGTCAACAACACTTACTCTATAAAAGTAAGATTTTCCATCTTCGTCTATTTTATCTTCAAATCTATTATTGTAAAGTTTTGCTATCAATTCATAATTTCCATCAATTCTATCACTTCGATACAAATAGTATCTTGCAAAATCTTTTGCATCCGATTTTTCCCATGTTATATCAATTTTTCTTGGAAGATTTTTCGTTGCATTTATTTGTGTAATACTCTTTGGTAAAGCTTTTGTCACAACTTTTACAATTTCAGAAGGTGTAGAAATAATTCCATCATAAGTCTCAACAAGTACACGATAAAGATAAACATGATCATCTTTTAAACCCATATCAATATACTCTGCGTTTAATCTTCCCTCCAAAGTTGCTATCTTATCCCACTCTGCATCGCCGTAAGTTTTTCTCTCTATAATGTACTTTTCAACTCTCTCATTTTCATCTGGTCGCCAAATAATTTTCGCCATACGAGGAAGTCCCTGTATAGAGTGAATCCAAGTCACAGACTGTAAAACAGGCAGTGTATTTACAACAAATATTTTAGTGCGTGCGCCCTCTGCATCTTTTGAAGCAACTTGAAATGCATAGCCATATCGTCTGCCTGGTTCTACAGAAGTATCTACAAAATGCGTTTGAAATCTATTGTTTATCGTTGCAAAATAGTGTATCTGTTTATTTTCTTTATCTGAAAAATCTCTTTTGTAAACATATATTGCTTTTACGCGAGGGTCTTGAATACTCTTCCACTCAAACGCAACTGTTTTCATATCTCTAATAATTCCATTTTTAGTCAAAGTCACTAGTGGCAATGACGAGTCAAGAATAGCCTTTTGCTGTGGTTTTGGGCTTGGTGAGACACAGCCGCTAAGAAACAGCAGTGAAGCTGCGCATAATATACTCAGTGTCGATAACTTCATTCAAAATCTCCTTGTCAAATTTATTTGTTATTGTATCTTGCATTATTTTATCAAAATCAGCTTTAAAATAGAGCTTCTCTTTTGTTGTTGGATGAATAAAATATATTAGGTATGCATGGAGCAAAATACGTTCCGATTTCTCTGCTTTAGGGGTTAATCCATATATATGATCACCCAAAATATGACGGTTCAGACTCTCTAAATGCACACGAATTTGATGTGTTCTTCCAGTAAAGAGTTTACATGCAATAAGCTGCGTTTTTTCATCTGCGCTTAGAGCAAGATGTTTAAACATTGTTTTTGCATATTTACCATGCTCAAGCCCACATGCCATCTTTAAACGGTTATGTGAACTACGCCCAATATTCGATTCTACTATTGTAACATCTTCTTTTAACGGAGGGGTAACAACAGCGATGTAGTAGCGTCCCATACTCTTATCTTGTAGCTGTTTTGAGAGAAATTCATGGGCTTCATTGTTTTTAGCAACAACCATTGTCCCACTTGTTCCTTTGTCGAGTCGATGCACAATTCCATGACGCTCTTCGCCACTAATAGTAGAGAGACGCACACCTTTATGTTTCAACCAATCAACCAAAGTTGCATCTTTGACACTAGGTGCTGGATGCACTGTTACACCACTTGGCTTGTTGATGACTAAGACATCATCATCTTCATAAAGAATCTCCACATCAAAATCAACATCAAGAGCTTTTTCTTTTTTTGCCTCAGGGAACTCTACTTTAACGCTCTGCCCTACTTTTAGCTTTACACCTGGTCGTGCTACTTTTTTGCCATCTACAAAAACACAATTATGTTTTATAAGTCCTGCTATTTGTGAACGGGTTTGTCCTATTTGTGCTGTTAAAAACGTATCTAAACGTTCGGGATTTGTACATACATACTCTTGTGTGTTTATCATTCTTTGTTACCTTTATGTTACAATCACAGTAATTTAATATGGAGATATAAACTTGTGGAGATTTGATAAGAGTATTTTATCACAATTTGACTTTCTTTCCATTATCCTTATAATTCCACTTGTCATGATGTCTCATTGGCTCATTGGTGAAGCCGTCCCTGCACTTGCTCAAAAACAGGTAGCCTATGTCGGTGTTGCCTTTGTCACTTTTTTGATTATCTTTGTACTTCCTATCCGTCGAATGAGTTGGATTATTCCTTTTATTTACTGGGCGAACATTGCACTTTTACTTGCTGTTGAGTTCTTTGGACACTCTCGTTTGGGTGCACAGAGATGGATAGACATTCCTTTCATAAACGCAACGATGCAGCCCTCTGAGTTTGTCAAACCTGCCCTTATTTTAATGCTTGCATACCTAATAAATAAAAGTCCTCCGCCCCTACACGGCTACCGACTCAAAGAGTTTTTAAAGCTCAGTCTATACATTTTTATCCCCTTTATTCTTATTGCAAAAGAACCTGACCTCGGTACGGCTATGGTGTTACTACTCATCGGTTTTGCTATTCTCTTTTATGTTGGTATTTACTGGAAAATTTTAGCTGCCATTGCTGCTATTGTTCTACTTTTTACACCTATTGCGTACAAATTTCTACTCCACGATTACCAAAAAGAGCGTATTACCGATTTTTTAAGTGAAAAGCCATCTTACCATGTACAACAGTCCATCATTGCCATCGGTTCAGGCGGTTGGAGTGGTAAAGACAAAGAAGATGCAACACAAACGCAGATGAAATTCCTGCCAATCGCTACAAGTGACTTCATCTTTGCATTTGTGGTTGAGCGCACCGGCTTTTTAGGTGCACTTGGGCTTATTACTCTCTATGCATTGCTTATTTTACATCTGCTGAGTTTGAGTATATTTAACAAAGACTATCTCATTAAGGTCGTTACCGCCGCCATTGCGTTTATGATATTTATCTATATGGGAGTAAATATATCTATGACCATAGGCTACGCCCCTGTTGTGGGGGTACCTCTACCGATGTTTAGCTATGGAGGGAGCAGTTTTTTAAACTTCATTGTCCTTTTTGCCATCATGCAAAATCTCATTACTTTTCGGTACAAAGATATGTATGACAAAAGCGGTAAAAAAAGTTTTGTTTAGGATATAAAAGCTATAAAATAGCTTTTATAGTTTTATCTTTCTTAACTCTCATCTACATGAATATCGGTACTAATTTCTAAGGTAACAGAAGAACCATCATCTGCTACTCCTGTGACTTCTTGATACTCTTGACCTGTTTCAGCATCTGTTTTAAAATCACCCAATTTCCACTCACCACTACCATCCGTATCCGTATCAAGACTAATACTATCAAACTTATCGCCATCAATACGAATAATATTATCATCACCAGTCATATCTAAAACATCGTCAACACTTAAAGAAGTAATATTTTGCGCACCATCATCAAGATTTATACTTTCTATATTATCAATATTATCTTTGAGTGCATCAAAATTAAGATCCATATCATTACTAATAACTAAGCCATCTAAACCTTCACCACCATCAATAAGAGAATCATTTCCATTAAAATCTCCATCTTTAAAATCATTCGAGTCAATTTTAAAGGTATCACTACCAGCTTCGCCATAAGCTTTAAAATCACTACCAGCTACATCTATAGTATCATCACCTGCTCCACCTTCAGCTTGCTGTTGCTGACCTGTACCCATATAGATAGTATCATTTGCATCTGTTCCTGTTGCCGATTCTTGATCACTATCCGACATATTTATTGTTTCACCCATATCATATACAATAGTTGTAGAGGCACTACTTGAACCATCTGTTGCTGTTGCTGTCAGGCTAATATCATCTGAAGCAGATAATGGAGTATCACTTACAAGTTTTAATCCATCTAATTGAGCAGAAGTCAGAACAGCTTGCCCATCTGCTACTGTTATATTATCTCCAAGACTATTGGTTAAAGTTGTACTATCAGGCATATCTACAGATATAGTTAAACTCTCACTTCCATCGGTATCACTCAATGCTGTATCAATATTTAGATTGTACGAATAGTGAACAGAAGAATTTACATTTTCCCCACCAAATGCAATATTTTCTATATCTTCAAGTTTTGTTACTGCATTAGTTGCATTATTCGTAACTTCTATTTTTCCATCACCCTTATCATCAACGGTAAAGTCATCACTTGTTCCTTTAAATATAACAGTATCATTACCCTCTCCACCTTTGATCTCTTGCCAACCCGCACCAACAGTTACCACATTATCACCATCACCAGTATCAATAAGAGCCTTATCGGATGAGGCATTCCCTACATTTATAATATCGTTACCATCTCCACCTTTTATCTCATTCCAATTATCCCCTAATATAATATTATTATTACCATCCCCTCCAGCATCAAATTTAGACTCCCCATCATTTGAACCATCGCCAGCAAGAATTGAATTATTACCATCTCCCAGTTTTACATCTTTCCAATTATCACCAAGGATAATTTTATTATTACCATCACCTGCATCAAATTGAGAATCATCAGCAGCATTACCTACAATAGCCGTATCATCTCCATCATTAAGCTTAATTTGTTCCCAATCATTACCAAATACAACTTGATTATTATTATCAGATAAATCTGCATCCCCACCATTTCCATCTTCATAGAAATGAACATCTGAAGCGTTCATTTCAATGCCAGTATTTGATTCACTAATAACCATCTCACCTAAATCAACAGTTACAGTAGGAGTATCAGCTACAGCATCAACATTTATGGTAGTTTGAGCTTCATTACTCCAATCAGTTCCATTATCTGAAACTTTAAAGTTAATGTTTACATTCGTATCACTATTTTCTGCAGGAGTAAATACAAGCTTTCCATCTGTAATATCACTAGCACTTATCACATCACCATCACTGACAGCAGTACCATTTAAAGTCAAACTTCCACTATCAGGAATATCTGTAATTGTTACAGAATGTAAAGCATCTCCATCTGTATCGCTGTATCCAAAATCATCTGTTGTAAAGGTATAATCGCTATCTTCATTGGTTATTACACTATCATTTTCTGCTGTAGCATAACTATTTAATGTGTCACTTCCGACATCATACTTGCCATCTGCAAACGTAATAGTCTCAACATCTTTAAATTCAACAACATCACCATTTTTCACACCATCACTAATATCAGTAACTACAATGTTCCCATCCTCTTTTACAATAGAATAATCAGCAATATTACCACTAAGTTTAGCAGTGTCATTTCCTAGTCCTCCATCAACAAAGAGATGGTTATTTGCATCATTAGCCTCAATATTTGCAGTATCATCACCTTCACCCATTAAAACAAAATCATCAGTGGCTTCTGTACTGCCCGAACTAGGTGTTCCATGCCAATATTGAGTAGAATCTGTATGTGCCGTAACATTACCTGCCGCATCAGTCTCTGTAACATTAAAAAATTCATTATCATTTACAGCAGTATTCTCAAGATTACTAATATCAACACTCCATATACCATCATCTCCTACCGTAGTAGATGCAACTGCATTATTGTCTTCATCATAAAGTATAATAGTATTTCCGACCTCTGCACCTGTACCTTGCATAGTCACTGAGCTATAGTCACCTGATGCATCTATAATATCCGTAATTGCCAGTTTTGTGATATCTGGCGCTTGTAAATCAGATATTATATTTCCCTGAGCATCATGTGTTGCTACTGTTTTGTCTGCAAACTTGATATTCTCCACATCATCATAGATATATTGATTCTCTTGGGTATCTATATTTTCTACTCTAAATCTTCCATTTGCATCTTCATGACTCACTGTATAATCATCTCTATTACCCTCAAATACTACAGTGTCATCTCCTTCACCACCTCGTACAATTTCATAACTTGCTCGGCCATCTCCTTCTGTAATATTTACAGTATCATCACCTGCTCCTGCATCGATGAAGTTTCTTCCCTCACCTCCGGTGATGATGTCATTACCTGATCCAGCTGAAATATGATCATTACCAGTACCTGAATTTATAACATCATCACCACTTCCTGTATAAATAACATCTCTCTCAGCACTTCCTATTACAACATCATTAACAAAATCTGCATTCACATTCCCCTGATCATCGTGTGTTTCTACTATTTGGTCTGCAAACTTGATGTTCTCAACATCATCATAGATATATTGATTCTCTTGGGTATCTATATTTTCTACTCTAAATCTTCCATTTGCATCTTCATGACTCACTGTATAATCATTTCTATTACCCTCAAATACTACAGTGTCATCTCCTGCACCACCTCGTACAATTTCATAACTTGCTCGTCCATCTCCTTCTGTAATATTTACAGTATCATCACCTGCTCCGGCATCGATGAAGTTTCTTCCCTCTCCTCCGGTGATAGTGTCATTGTCTGCGGTACCAACAAGATGATCATTTCCACTTGTTCCTACTATTTGTTCATTAGTGCCTGTTACATCCACAGTAACATTAGCAGTAGCCTCACCACCCTTACCATCAGAAACTGTATAATCAAATGTTACATCTTTATGTTCTCCATCATTCATCTCTTGCAACTCTTTACTAGGTGTAAATTCTACTTTCCCATCATCTGTAAGTATTGCAGTTCCTAAAGTGTTCCCATTTTCATCTGTAATGCTCGCAGTTTGTCCATCGCTTACATCTTGCCCATCTATCTTAGTGATTGCCAGTTTATCACCATCTGCATCTGTGTCATTTGCTAGGACATCTATTATTACTGGACTATCTTCATCTGTTGATATATTCGTACCACCAATTGTGGTATCTCCTGTAACCGCTAAATCAAAGTTTCCAACACTATCACTAACGGTGCCATCACTAGAAATACCATTCATATCCCAATGTGCTACTTTTTCTCCATCAACTGAAACACTTACATCCTGAAATTCTCCACTGAAAATTTGATTGCTATCGAGTCCACCACCAACATGATCTTGTTCTTGACCTAACATCAGAACACCATTACTATCTATAGTATGTCCTTTTGCTATTGTTTGGATTCCTTCTAAATTTCCATCAAGAAAAAATTCTGCTTTACCTGTTTGGCTGTCCCACGAAACATTAAACTTATGTTGTGTACCATCAAAAAGTTCATCACTTGTAATACCTGTATTTACATTAGCACCATTAAGATAAAGTTTTACATTATTACCATCACTAAATATTAGAAACTCATTATCCTGTTCGCTTGAATCATATGAAAGAATTGATGCCTGACCTTGATTTGCTTCACCTGTTAAGCTTATTGTAATATCAACTGAAGTTGCTCCACCAAGTAGTTCAGGGTTACTACCTGTACTATCTAAAACTAGAGCTCCATCAGTTCCTGTCTCATTTACTATAATTTCACTTTCTGTGTTTTCTGTTGCTAGTTTAGAAGCTACATCTGCATCACTTGCCTCTTCTTCTGCTGTAATAACATTAGAAATATCCAAAGTAGCAGTAATATCCTCTGATGCACTCCAATCATTTACTGTGTAATGTATTGGTAAATTATTTACATCTACAGTAGTTTCTGCAGGCGTAAATGTATATGTACCGTCATCATTTTCTGTAAGAGTTCCATATTTTGGATCTACATTTACATTACTTACAGTAAGATCTGAACCATCTCTTGCACCATGCACTGCTGTTGAGTTTGCAAGCAGATCTTGCGCACTAAAAGTAATACTTGCATCTTCTGAAACACTCCCAAGATCAACCCCATGCGCATCAGTTGTATCTTCCGTGTGCAGTTCACCACCACTAAGTTCATCTTTTAAACTCATCATATCTTTTAGTTTATCACTCATTGCATCAAGTGGATCCATAAAATCAATTCCAGACGACTCACCAGACGATTCATTCGTTGCATCACTTACAATATCCAATACCGTATCTTGCACATGATTCATCATATCTGATTCTACCTGCGCTGCGTTGTCAGCATTGAATGAGTGTACACCTTCTACACCAGAATCTACAAGAGAATCCAGAACATGTGCTACATCAGATTCTCTCACATCGGCAGACGAGAGGTCAAGATGTGTATCTGCAAGTGCTTCTCTTGCTTCATCTGAAACTTGAATCCCGTTACTCGCGTCACCGTCACTATCGAGTGATTGCAAGAACATCGCCATATTTTCTACCTGTTCATTGTCAAAGTTATCCAGCTCTACACCTGCGAGATCTTGCAAAAACATAAAGTTACCATCACCATCATCAAAGTTATGAATAGCATCTGCACTTGCACTTCCAATTGTTACGCCACCTATACTAAAAGTAACAGTATCACCATCATTGTATGTAAAGTTACCATCGGCATCTGTCACACCATGAACACCAGAACTTGTGTTAAATTCACATCCAGCTATAGCACTATCTTGAACACTACCTGTATTTGAACCACTCGTATCTTTATCTATTGTAGTCTGTTCACTTCCTTCATTGCCGGCTGCATCTTTTGTGCTCATATCTACGGTCAATGTTCCATCATCAAGTGAACTTAAATCTTGTATCGTACTCCAAGTGCCATCATCATTTACAGTAATGTCATCACTCGATACATTTATGGTATTTGTACCGTCCGTAACACTTAAGGCAGTTATAGTCCCTCCAGATTCAAGTGTACCGTCTATAAGAACTGAACTTGCTTCATCCTCTTCTATAACATTATTATTGTCACTACCGTCATCATCATGAATGGCAAGTGTCGCTTCTGAGAGTTCATCTACATTTATGATATGTGTCGCTGTTTCAGATGCATTACCCGCAGCATCGCTTACATCTGCATCTACCTGGTACGCTGTAGCATCATTAAGATCTTTTACATCAGCAGAAGGAACGTCCACACTCCAGTTACCATTGGCATCCACATCAGCACTATATGTTTTATCATTGAGTGTCAACGTAACGCTTTGCCCCTCTTCAATGCCTGTCGTAGTACCATTTACTGTTAAAGTATCATCAGACTCAGCGGCATTTACAACATCATCATCTGAAATCGTATTTATAGCAATAGTCCCTGCCGTATCATCAATATCATTTACGTTAACAGTAACACTTTGTGTAGAACTCGTTCCATCAGCACTCGTGGCAGTCACATCAAATGTATAGCTCTCTTTGTTTTCAAAGTCTATAGCATTATCACCATCTACAACCACTCGTCCATCATCTTCCACTCTAAAAGGCACAGCATCACCATCTACATCTACTGCGTTTAGAGTAACACCTGTGTATGTTCCATCTGCTACATTTTCATCTACTGCGTTTACTGTTGTATCGCTGTCTGTTACTTCTGAAATTCTATCATTCGTAGCACCAGATTCCATCGTAGTCTGCACCGTTTGACGGGTATCATCTACAACTTTTACATTATCTGTCGTATCTACACTCTCATTTGCTGCGTCTGCCGCTACCTTTAGCGTGTTTATTGCTGCATCAAGAGCATTGGCAGCATTTGCAGCTGTTGTTGCCGCTGCAGTAGCTACATCCTCAGCATCTTGCGCCGCTGTTAAATTCTCCTCTGTTGGCATATCATCCGCTTTAGCAGCAGCATTATCGGCTGCAGTTGCGGCATCTGTTGCAGTTTTTGCTGCATCATTTGCTGCGTTTGTAAGGTCTGAGACATTATTTTTTATTTGAGAAAGGGTGTCAAGAAGTGATTCTCTATTTATATCTAAAGGAGTCTCAACAGTATGATCAACTACCGTTTCCACCGTAGGAATTGCAGTATCTCTTATTACTGTATCGGTAATACTATTATTTGTATTGTTATCAACTGCAACATCTATTGTCTTAAAATTTGATGCTAAGTCACCGTCCGAGCTATCAGTCGCTGCTACACCAGCCGCTGTTTGCATTGCATCAGCATCATCATTTACATTATTTGGATTATTGCTATCGCTTATTAAATCCTGTAAGGAGTGAGTATCTGTGACAGTTTCATCTGATGAAAATTCCACATTTGAAAGAGATGAATCAAAAAGTTGCTTTTCATTTCCAAGAACAACCAAATCTGTTCCATCATTCATTGTCAAAATCAGAGAATCTAAATCACTATTTCCATTAGCTCCAACAACAATTTCACCCTCATAAATCTTGTCACCCTCTGAGAGTTCTCGCAAAGAACCATCGGGCTCTTTTGCATAAAATTTTCCACTTATATCTCTTACAACAGCTATTTGATTTGCCACAACAAACTCCTAAATTTTATATATTTGGAGTAATTATAAAGTTTTTACAAATTATTTACTATTGTACTCAGGTACAATAACGCTAGTAAGAGAGATAAAATAACCCCACGCATTACAAAATTTTTCAACATAAGTTGTATTTACTCATCTGCAAAATATAGTGTATAATACTTTTATGAATAAAATATTATTAAGCTTACTTTTTACGGTTTCACTTTTTGGTGCAGAATTAAACTGGATACACAATTATAATAAGGGTTTAGAAGTAGCTAAAAAAGAGCATAAAGATGTTTATCTTTTTATTGGTGCAGATGCTTGTAAATACTGCAAAAAATTTAAAAAGACTACCCTCTCTAAAAAGTATGTAATGAACAAGCTAAACGCAGACTTTGTCCCCATCTATCTCTCTCGAGACCAACACAAAATCCCCGATAAATTTGAGCGCTATGGAGCACCAAGACACTACTTCTTGACATCTGATGGCAAAATTTATGATGAAGATGTTGGGTATATGTCTCCTGAACGTTTTCTTTCGCTTTTAAAAGAGGTGAAATCTTTCAAATAATGGGACAGAATCTAAAAAATAGATAATCCCGTTTTACTTGTAAAGAGTTCTAATGCTTTTGTACCGACAAGTGAATTTCCTTGAGCATTTAGAGCTGGTGCCCAGACTGCTATGCCCATCATTTTTGGAACAACTGCGACTATTCCACCACCTACTCCACTCTTACCGGGAAGTCCAACATGAAATGCAAAATCACCTGAAGCATCATAGTGTCCACAGGTAAGCATCACTGCGTTTATACGCTTTGCCTGCTGCGATGTAATATAAGTTTTACCCGTGATTGGATCTACGCCGTGATTTGCCAAATAAAGCATAGAACGGGAGAGCATTTTTGTATTCATCTCAATTGAGCAGTGCTGAAAATATATTTTTATAACTTCCATGACATCATTATCAAAGTTATTAAAACTCTTCATCAAATTTGCCAATGCCAAATTTCTAAATCCATGTTCCATCTCTGACTCTGCAACAATATCATTAAATGCTATTGAGGTATCATCTGCAATGGCGTGCATAAAGTCTAAAATCTTTTTAGAGGTAGATGTAGAACTCTTAAAATATGTGAGCAAAACATCTGTTACATTTATAGCGCCTGCGTTTATAAATGGATTTCTTGGTTTTCCAGACTCATATTCAAGCTGCACTAAGGAGTTAAAAGGATTCCCCGACGGCTCTCGTCCTATACGCTCATACAGCTCTAAACCATAGTGCTTAAGTGCCAAAGTAAATGTAAATACTTTTGAAATACTTTGAATAGAAAACAGTGTATCTGCCTGACCAACACTATACTGCCTGCCATCAAACATAGTAAGTGTCATAGCAAACTGCTCAGGATTCACATTGGCAAGTGCCGGAATATAATTAGCAACTTTTCCTTCTCTTAAATAAGGATAAACCTCTTCTTTAATCTCTTCTAATATTGATTGGTAATTCATCATATGGTAAGTATATCATAGTTTGTGAAAATTTTTTTAGGGGAATTTAATATTTCTTCAAGTGGTGGACGAGGAGAGATTCGAACTCTCGGTACAGTTACCCATACGCATCCTTAGCAGGGATGTGGTTTCAGCCACTCACCCACTCGTCCATTTGAAGAGCGTAATTATAATGAGAGTTATATAACAGATAGCTTAAATACGAGCCAAAATTTTTGCTACAACTTCTGAGGGATTCTTTGCTTGATAAATAGGACGCCCAACAACGATGAAATCTACTTTTTGCTCTTTTGCAAACGCAACATCTGCCACGCGTTTTTGATCACCTGCATCTTCTCCAAAAGGGCGAATGCCTGGAGTAAGTGTCATAAAATTTTCATTTGTAATATTTTTGATGGATGCTGATTCGTAGGCAGAACAGACCACACCATCAAGCCCACTCTCTTGTGCATCTTTTGCAAATTGATTAGCCTTATTTGCAATGTCTGATTCATAAACTGCTTGAAACTCCTCTTCACTAAATGAGGTCAAAGCGGTTACTGCCAAAACAATAGGACGATTTTCATATTTTTCAAGTCTTTGCATTACAGTACTCATTGCGCGTTTGCCTGCACTAGCATGGACATTAAACATATCTACACCAAGCCCCATAATAGACTCTGCTGCATCTGCCATTGTATTTGGAATGTCATAGAGTTTCAAATCTAAAAATATTTTAAAATCAGGATTGATATTTTTGATGGCTTTTAAAAATGCTTCACCATCACGAATGTAAGTACGAAGTCCGACTTTGAGCCAGACATCATGCTCTTTTATCTTTTGGATTAAAGCTAAGTTTTCTTCTTCTGTAGGGAGGTCAAGTGCAACACATAATTCCATAAATAACTCTTTATAATTGATTTATGGAATTATAGCACTTGTGGGTTAAAAGGAAGTTTTACTTTCCATTAACCATAGTTTCTATTTTTTCAACTACTGATGGATCTTCAAGTGTTGAAATATCTTGGGTAATAGCTTCACCTTTTGCAATGGCACGTAAAATACGACGCATAATTTTTCCAGAGCGTGTTTTAGGAAGACCTGGTACAAAAACAATATCATCACAAATAGCAATATTTCCTATCTCTCTTTTAATTATGCCATTGATGGCTTTTACCTCTTCAACCTCATCAGCTACACCATCATCAGACTTGAGAATAATATATGCAAATATTCCCTCACCTTTTAACTCATGTGGCTTCCCAACAACGGCAACTTCTGCTACATTTGGATGTTTTTTGATGGCAGCTTCTACTTCAGCAGTTCCCATTCTATGACCGCTTACATTAATGACATCATCAGTTCGCCCAGTAATCGTAATGTAACCATCTTCATCATATACAGCACCATCACCTGTAAAATAGACAGCTTTACCATCTTTTTTCACATCACCATAGTATGATTTAATATAACGCTCTTCATCACCCCAAACACCACGGATTTGTGCAGGCCAAGGTCTTGTAATACACATATAACCAGTTTCACCGACTTCAGCTTTTTCACCCGTAGCAGGATCTAATATTTCAGCGATAATTCCAGGAAGAGGAAGCGTTGCACATGCAGGTTTAATAGGAGTAGCACCAGGAAGTGGAGAGACAATATGCCCACCTGTTTCTGTCTGCCAGTATGTATCTACGATTGCACACTTACTTGAGCCTACCTGCTCGTAGTACCATTTCCACGCTGGAGGATCTATTGGTTCACCAACTGTTCCAAGGACTTTAAGAGATGACAAGTCATATTTTTTCGGTTCATCTTCACCCATTTTATGTAAAACACGAATAGCAGTAGGTGCAGTATAAAATTGATTAATTCTATGATTTTCAACCATAGACCAAGGACGACCTGCATCAGGGTAAGTAATAACACCCTCAAACATCACAGTAGTAGCACCCATTGCAAGCGGACCATATACTATATATGTATGTCCTGTAATCCAACCAACATCGGCAGTACACCAGTAAGTATCGTTCTCTTTTACATCAAATACCCACTCCATTGTCATCTGCGCCCAAAGAATGTACCCAGCAGAGTTATGTTGTACCCCTTTTGGTTTGCCTGTACTTCCTGAAGTATAAAGCAAAAAGAGAGGATCTTCACTATCCATAACTTCAGACTCACATACTGCTGATTTACCTTTAATAAGTTCATTGTAAGAGTAATCGCGCCCTTTTTTCCATGTAACATCTTCGCCATTTCGCTCAACTACCAGCACTTTTTTTACAGGTGTACCTCCCTCTAATGCAGCATCAACAACTGGTTTTAACATATATGGTCTCTCTTTTCTAAAAGCACCATCAGCAGTAATGACAACTTTAGCTTCAGCATCTTCAATTCTATCTCTTAATGCTTCAGCAGAAAAACCACCAAAAACTATGGAGTGAATAGCCCCTATTCTTGCACATGCAAGCATTGCATAAGCGGCCTCAGGAATCATTGGCATATAAATGACAACCCTATCCCCTTTTTTTACTCCAAAATCCTCTTTTAAAAGATTTGCAAATCTGTTTACATTTTTATAAAGATCAAGATATGTAATAGTCTGGACATCACCTCTGTCTCCTTCAAAAATAATAGCTGCTTTATTTTTGCGTTTGTCTAAATGACGGTCAATACATTGGTGTGCGACATTAAGCTTTCCGCCATCAAACCACTTAACAAATGGAGCTTTGCTCTCATCTAACACATTTGTAAAAGGTTCTATCCAATCTATCTTCTCTTTAGCCCAATCACCCCAAAAGCCTTCATAATCATTAAGCGCTCTATTTTGGAGGGCATGGTATTCATCCATATTTTTAATTCTTGCATTTGCTGCAAACTCTGGATTTGGTTGAAAAATTTGTTTTACTGACATATATCTGCCTTTTTATTTAAAATTTGGTTGTTGAAAATTATATCTTAGGATAATTTATCTTTCCTTGAAGTTATCCCTTAATTTATTTTTACTATAATTAGAAAAATTTAAATAAAGAGGTTTCAAATGTTTGGAAGACCAGAATTAAAAGAGTACAACTTAAGCGAAGATGAGTTAGCAAAACTCCAATATGCAAAAATGACAACAAGTAAAGGTGATATTTGGATTAAATTGTATCCAGAGGAGACTCCAAATACAGTAGCAAACTTTGCACACTTAGCAGAAACAGGATTTTATAACAACCTAAACTTTCATCGTGTTATCCCTGGGTTTATGGCACAAGGTGGCTGTCCTACAGGAACTGGTACAGGTGGACCAGACTGGGCTATTAAATGTGAAACTGAGAAAAATACTCATAAACATGTAAAAGGGACATTATCAATGGCTCATGCAGGACCAAATACAGGTGGAAGCCAATTTTTCATCTGTTTTGTACCATGTCCACATTTAGATGGTGTGCATACTGTATTTGGTGGAATTGAAGAAAATGATGCTGATAGTTTTGCAGTTCTTGATTCTATTGAAGGTCAAGATGATATTAACTCTATAGAAATATTTGAAAAGAGAGTGTAAACAGCTATGAAAAAAACACTATTATCTTTAAGTATATTTTTCTTAATAGGCGCAACAGAATTATCTGCATTTGGCCTTAGTGATGTTACAAATGCAATGTCTCAAAACACATCAACTCCACAGGCAACAAGTTCACAAGCAAGTGGATTGACAGAGATGCTTTCAAAACAACTTAATATATCAGACAAACAAGCGTCAGGTGGTGTAGGCAGTATACTAAGCTATGCAAAATCTGCTCTTACATCAAATAAGTTTCAGACACTTAAAAGTGCCATTCCTAATGCACAATCACTTATGAGTATGGTACCCAAAGGCAATTCTACATCAGGCGGCTTGAGTTCACTTACAAATGCTATGGGTGGTAATTCTATCTCGAAGATGGCTGGTCTTGCATCACAATTTTCATCTTTAGGATTAAGTAGTGGTATGATTTCAAAATTTGTTCCAATCATAATGCAATATTTTAAAAGTTCTAATAAAACTGAAGCTGGAAATATCTTAAGTTCTCTGTTTTAGTCATTACACGCTGCGTTTACTTAAACGCAGCAATTTTATTTACAAATCTACCAATTCAGATATAAGTTTATTTGCTACAATACCAACCCTCATATCTAATAATAATGAATACAATAAAGCTTTTTTGCAGTATAATACACTATTATATAAACTTAAAGGATTTAACATTTTAGTCCATATTTGCTGCAGTGTTGACAGCCACTTTTTTTTAGAAAAGCTCCAAGAAGATTTTCCCGATGAAAGGCTGACTGGCTTTTTTTATGACCCAAATATCCATCCATACTCAGAGTACCAATTACGCCTACTTGATGTCAAACGCAGCTGTAAAAAGCTTGGCATTGAACTGCTTGAAGGTGAATATGATTTCCAGAGTTGGATGCAGGCTGTAAAAGGCTTAGAAAAAGAGCCTGAAAAAGGTGCAAGATGTGAAGTTTGCTTCGATAGACGATTCAAAGTAAGTGCAAAAAAAGCGCTCGAACTTGGCGAGAAAAAAATCACGACCACACTTCTTGTAAGTCCTCTAAAATCTCAAGAACAACTCAAGCGTGTAGGCGATGAATTTTACAAAAGCCACGGTGTCGAATTTGTTGCAGTTGACTACCGAAGTGGTGGTGGCACGCAAGACCAAAGTCGAGTCACAAAAGAGGAGCAACTCTATCGTCAAGATTACTGTGGCTGTATCTTTGGTCTTACAATGCAAAGAGAACAACAAAATAGAATTATGGATGAGATGTTTTCTCCCATTTCTGGACAAATTCTTCCTGCATCTATTGAAGAGAGATTAGAATTTTATACTAAACGCAACGAACTAGAAGAACAAAATATAAACTATAAGATCATCAAGCAAAAATTTTTAAATTATCGTCAATTTAGTCTAAAATTAATCTCTGGAAAGAGAGATATAGTAGATGCTTATGCGCTTAGTTACTCAACACTTCCCCGTAAAAAGGCACAAGGAAGAGTAGAATTTACGCATAACGACATAAGTTATTTTAATCGTGAAGAGATAAAATTTTTAACCCGTGAAACTTTTAACAGACTCACACAGAGTGACTTCAAATCTATTAAAGATATTATTTATAATCCTCTTAGTTTTAAAAAAGAGTTAACACTTCGCACAAATATTTCTGGTTCAAATTATGACTTAACACCTATTATAATTGTTGAAGAAATTCCACAAACAAAGCTCACCCTCCATCTTGATGCCAAGACATACGATGACACAAAAGAGGACATTATCTTTTCTTAACAAAAAATTAGCTAAAATATCAAAAATATATTATTACAAAGGTTTCCTAATTATGCTTTTAGATGTTGTAGAAATTCAAAAGATATTGCCCCACCGTTATCCATTTTTGCTTGTTGACAGAGTGACAGATATGACAAAAGGTGAGTCAATCATCGCTTATAAAAATGTCTCTATCTCTGAACCTGTTTTTCAAGGTCACTTTCCAGGTCATCCTATCTATCCAGGTGTTATGATTTTAGAAGGAATGGCACAAGCTGGTGGTATTTTATCGTTTTTAAGTATGGGCGAATTAAGCGAAGAAGAGATTGCAAATAAAGTAGTTTACTTTATGAGTATTGACAAAGCAAAATTTAGAACTCCTGTAAGACCTGGTGACCAACTTGAGTATAGAATCTCAGTTATCAAACAAAAAGGTACTATTTGGATGCTTAAAGGTGAAGCTTATGTTGACAACAAACTTGCAAGTGAAGCTGAATTAAAAGCTATGATAGTAGATAAATAAAGGTCATATTTTGTCAAAAATATCTGAATTAGCCGTTATTGAAGATGGTGCTGTTATTGGAACTGATGTCACAATAGCTCCTTTTTGTTTTATATCTAGTGAAGCGGTCATTGGCGACGGAACTACCATTGCAGCAAACAGCTCTATTTATGGAAAAACAACAATTGGTAAGAACAATAGAATCTTTTCAAACGCAGTCATCGGTTCAATTCCCCAAGATTTGAAATTTAACGGTGAAGATGTTGAGCTTATTATTGGTGATGACAATACAATTCGAGAATTTACACTTTTTAACCCGGGAACAAAGGGTGGCGGTGGAAAAACTATTGTTGGAAATCACAATCTCTTTATGGGTTATGTCCATTTAGGACATGATGTAATCATTGGAAACCACTGTATTTTAGCAAACGCAGCGACACTTGCTGGACATGTTGAACTTGGCGATTATGTTGTTATTGGTGGGATGACTCCTGTACATCAGTTCGTACATATTGGCGACTATGCAATGGTAGGAGGAGCAAGTGCTTTAGCACAAGATATTCCTCCATACTGTATGGCTGAGGGAAACCGTGCTTCATTGCGTGGATTAAATCTCACTGGTCTGCGTAGAAATCTCGCAAGAGAAGATATAAATGCACTTAAGAGTGCTTATAGAGAACTCTTTGAATCAGGCAAACCATTAAAAGAGAGTGCAAATTCAATACTTGATGAGACGAAAAATTTTCATGTAATAGATTTATGCAACTTTGTAATTAAAACAAAACGCGGTATACCGTTTGAAAGGAAAAATATATGATTCACAGACATTGTAGTTTTTGTGACGCAAGTGAAAGCGAAAAAAATCCACTTATAGCGGGAAATGGTGTTTACATCTGTAAGAACTGTGTGCTATCTGCCTATAAAATTATGTTTGGTGACGAAAAAGAGCTTGCACAAGAGACAAACAATCAACTTACAGATGCTGTTGATAAACTTATGACACCAAAAGAGTTAAATAACTTTTTAGGAGAATATATCATTGGGCAAGAGAGAGCTAGAAAACTTCTTAGTGTAGCTGTATATAACCACTACAAAAGAATTTTCAAACTCCATAATGCAGCAAATGATGATACTGAAATAGCAAAATCAAATATTTTGCTTATTGGTCCAACAGGAAGTGGTAAAACACTTATGGCACAAACTATAGCGCGTGTACTTAATGTTCCTATTGCCATAGCAGATGCGACAAGTCTTACTGAAGCTGGTTATGTTGGAGAAGATGTAGAAAACATCTTGACAAAACTCATTCAGGCAGCAGATGGTGATGTAGAACGCGCACAAAAAGGAATTATTTTTCTTGATGAAGTAGATAAAGTATCTCGTATGAGTGAAAATCGTTCTATCACTCGTGATGTAAGTGGTGAAGGGGTGCAACAAGCACTTCTTAAAATCATAGAAGGCTCTTCTGTAAACATTCCACCAAAAGGTGGAAGAAAGCATCCAAATCAAGAGTTTACATCAATTGACACAACAAATATTCTCTTTATTTGCGGTGGAGCATTTGATGGTCTTAGTGAGATTCTTAAACGCAAACAGGGTGAAAATGTACTTGGATTTGGACATGAAAAGAAGACAAAAGATGAAGCAAAACCAACTTACGATATGGTTGAACCAGATGACTTAGTACATTATGGACTTATTCCAGAGCTTGTAGGGCGTCTTCCTATTATTGCTTCACTCAATGAAATCACAGAAGATGATATGGTTCGTATTTTAACAGAGCCAAAAAATTCACTTATTAAACAGTATAAAAAACTCTTTGCAATTGATGATGTTGAGCTTAATTTTGAAGAAGATTCTCTTAGAGCAATTGCACAAAAAGCGATTAAACGCAAAACTGGTGCTCGTGGATTACGCGCGATTTTAGAAGAGAGTATGATTGACATCATGTATGAACTTCCTGAATATGCTGAGTATGAAGTCCTCATCACAAAAGAAGTGATACAAGAGAATGAAAAACCTGTTTATATAAAAAAATCTTCTCAAAAAACGGCATAAGGCAAAATAATGATATTTAATAAAATAATAGGTCTCTTTTCCAATGACCTTTCAATAGATTTAGGAACAGCAAATACAATTGTTATTGCTAAAGGAAGAGGTATCATTATTAATGAGCCTTCTGTTGTTGCTGTAAAAACTGAAAAATATGGACAACAACGCGTTTTAGCAGTTGGTCATGAAGCAAAAGATATGGTTGGAAAAACTCCAGGGAATATCAAAGCTATAAGACCAATGAGAGATGGTGTTATTGCCGACTTTGATATGACAGAGAAGATGATTAGAAAATTCATTGAAAAGGCACATGGAAGAAGTGCGCTTATCTCTCCTCGTATCATTATCTGTGTTCCTTATGGTCTAACGCAGGTTGAACGTAAGGCTGTTCGTGAATCAGCACTTAGTGCAGGTGCTCGTGAAGTTTTTCTTATAGAAGAGCCTATGGCTGCCGCAATTGGTGCTGGGGTAGATATTCGTGAGCCACAAGGACATCTTGTCGTTGATATTGGTGGTGGAACTACAGAGATTGGTGTTGTTTCATTAGGTGGTCTTGTACTTTCAAAAAGTATTCGTACAGCTGGTGATAAAATAGACCAAGGCATCGTCAACTATGTAAGAAAAAAGTACAATCTTCTTATAGGTGAAAGAGTCGCAGAAGAGATTAAAATCAACATTGGAACTGCTGTAAGTCTTGATGAAGATCTTACTATGATTATAAATGGACGCGATCAGGTTGAAGGACTTTTAAGTTCTGTTGAGCTTACAAGTGAAGATGCAAGAGAAGCTATGAAAGAACCACTCAAAGAGGTAGCAGAAGCACTTCGTGATGTACTAGAACGTATGCCTCCTGATTTGGCAGGTGATATTGTCAACCATGGTATTATTCTTACTGGTGGTGGCGCACTTATCCGTCAACTTGACAAATACCTCTCAGACATAGTAAAAATTCCAGTTTTTGTGGCAGATGAACCACTTCTTGCTGTTGCACGAGGAACAGGGAAAGCATTAGAAGAGATAGACCTACTTCAAGAACTTTTTGAGAATGAATAAAAAGTCACTCTTATACTTTTTTTTACTGATAGCACTCTTTGTGGGTGCTCTCATTTACTCTCCAGTAATACAGTCACCTTTTATTACTACACTTAACTCTTTAAAAAATAGTTATTTTAAGGGAATAAATTATGTCGATGACACTATAGATAAATATTTTTTTCAAGCAGATAGAATTGCTGAACTTACAAAAAAGCTCCAAACATACAATACTTTACAGCTCACACTACGAGATTGCAATAATAAATTAAGAGATTTATATAAAGAGAATAATGTGAGTTTTGCTTCAAACCCCCGTTTTGAACTGGTACATGCAAGTTCATACCAAAAATTTGGAGATTTTAACCGTCTTTGGATTGACATACCAGACTATAATGCTTCAAAAATTTACGGACTGCTTTATAATAATTTTGTAGCTGGAATTGTTATTAATGAACATAAAAAGCCACTTGCACTTTTAAATAGTGACATTAAAAGTACCTATGCTGTCTCTGTTGGCAAAGAAAAAGCACCTGGAATTGCACATGGAAACAGTGGTGAAAATATTATTGTCAGTTTTATCCCAGCATGGTTTAGTATTCATATTGGAGATGAAGTAACAACATCAGGACTTGACAATATATTTTTCAAAGGTTTAAAAGTTGGAAAAGTAATGTCAATTAAACAACTTCAAGGGTATCAAAGTGCGGTGATTGTTCCCTATTTTCACGCTTATGAACCTAACTATTTTTATATGATACGGAGTCTTAAATGAAATATTTACTTATACTTTCACTCTTTTTTTTCACACTAAACGCAGCTGATGCCAAACAAAAAGTGACCATAGGTCTTGGACCATATATTCAAACGCAGCCCTACAAACAGGATACTACTCCTATTTTAGTTCCCTCTCCTGTCATCTTTTTTGACAATTCTCTTTTTTACATCCGTTGGAGTCGTTTTGGTATGTACTTTTTGGGTAAAAAAGAGAAAGATTTCGCTTGGGGATTTTCCATTACTGCACAACCTAGAACCTATGGCTATACGTCAAATGAGTCAAAAGCATTAGAAGGAATGGATGAGCGTAAAACAACCTTTGAAGCAGGTATTGCATTTAGCGCGACTTTGGATGATAAGTATATCGAAAGCATGCTTCTCACTGATATACTTCGCCGGCATGACTCTTGGATATTTAAAACAGAGATAGGAGACAAATATCATTTTGGAAAATTAAATTTTTATCCTAGCTTTATTATTATTTATCAATCTCAACAATTTTTAAACTACTATTTTGGTGTCAAAAACTCAGAAAAAATAGATAAAATTCGACCAGCATATACACCAACTGATGGAGTGCTCATTGGAGCACAAACATATATTAGATACCCCCTGACAAAGAAGCTCTCAACATTTATTAATATCAGGGCTGACCTTATTCCACAAACTGCTTATAACTCTCCCATAGTGAGCAAGAGATATATCTACTCTGGACTTTTCTCTCTCATTTATACATTTGAGTATTGATTTTTTTTAACTCATCAAATATTAAGTGCCTCTTTTGTATAATAAACAAATTTTTACATATACATTTTCAAGAGGTAACAAATGCCAAAACGCACTGACATCAAAACAATTTTACTTATAGGGTCTGGTCCTATTATCATCGGTCAAGCTTGTGAGTTTGACTACTCGGGAACACAAGCTGTTAAAACGCTAAAAGAGCTAGGATACCGTGTTGTACTAATAAACTCAAACCCTGCTACAATTATGACAGACCCTGAATTTGCAGACAGAACCTACATTGAACCTATTAAAGAAGAGATTATTTCCAAAATCATAAAAGATGAAAATGTAGATGCAGTTCTCCCTACAATGGGTGGACAGACTGCACTTAATGTTGCTATGAGTATGTATGAAAAAGGAATGCTTGAAGGCGTTGAATTTTTAGGTGCAGACCCACAGGCGATTAATAAAGGTGAAGATAGACATCTATTTAATGAAGCTATGACAAAAATTGGTATGGATTTACCAAGAAGTAAAAATGCTTATAGCGTTGAAGAGGCTCTTGAAGTAGCAAAAGAGATAGGTTTTCCAGTAATATCACGAGCATCTTTTACACTTGCTGGTGGAGGTTCTGGTGTCGCTTACAATATGGAAGAGTTTGAAAAACTTGCTCAAGAGGGAATTAGTGCAAGTCCTATAAATGAAATAGAAATTATGGAATCTATGCTCGGCTGGAAAGAGTATGAGATGGAAGTTATTCGTGACAAAGCAGACAACTGTATTATCGTCTGCTCAATCGAGAACTTTGACCCAATGGGTGTGCATACTGGTGACTCCATCACAGTAGCCCCTGCTCTTACGCTAACAGATAAAGAGTACCAAAGAATGCGTGATGCATCTTTTGCAATTTTACGTGAGATTGGTGTTGATACTGGTGGAAGTAATGTTCAATTCTCAATTGACCCAAAAACAGGAAGAATGATAGTCATTGAAATGAACCCTCGTGTAAGTCGCTCATCTGCTCTTGCATCAAAAGCAACAGGTTACCCAATAGCAAAAGTGGCAACGCTCTTAGCAGTTGGATTTACACTTGATGAAATTACAAATGACATTACGGGCACACCTGCTGCGTTTGAGCCAGTGATTGACTATGTTGTGACAAAAATCCCTCGTTTTACATTTGAAAAATTTCCAGAAGCACAAAGCACACTCTCTACTTCTATGAAATCAGTCGGTGAAGTTATGGCGATTGGACGTACCTTTAAAGAGTCTATTCAAAAAGCACTCTGTTCTTTGGAAACTGGTCTTTGTGGATTTGATGACATCGATGCAGATGATGAGTTCATCAAGCATGAGATTCGTCGTCCAAATTCAGACAGAATTCTTTATGTTGCAGAAGGTTTCAGAAGAGGTATGACAATAGATGAGATGTTTAACACTTGTGCTATTGACCCATGGTTCTTATATCAAATGCAAGAGATGATAGAGACAGAGGGAACAGTTAGCGATAAAATTCTTTTTGATGCTGAGTTAATGAGAAGTGTAAAAGTAGATGGCTTTTCAGATAAACGTATTTCTCAACTTATTTTGAAAAATTCTGGAGAAAATGTAAGCGAAGATCTTGTCTATGAGGCAAGAAAAAAGCTTGGTGTTTCGCTAGAATATAATGAAGTAGATACTTGTGCTGCTGAATTTGAAGCACTCACTCCATATCTCTACTCTACAACAAACATCACAAAACTTCCAAACGTTACTACACGTAAAAGTGATAAGAAAAAAGTGCTTATTCTTGGTGGTGGACCAAATAGAATTGGTCAAGGAATTGAGTTTGATTACTGTTGTGTTCATGCTGCATTTGCACTTAAAGAGATGGATGTTGAAACTATCATGTACAACTGTAACCCTGAAACAGTCTCAACAGATTACGATACTTCTGATGTTTTATACTTTGAACCAATTGACTTTGAACATGTGAGGGAGGTAATTGAAAATGAAAATCCAGATGGAATTATTGTTCACTTTGGAGGACAAACACCACTAAAACTTGCAGATTCTCTTACAAAAATTGGTGCAAAAATCATAGGTACACCATCTGCTGTTA
>NZ_JALXBK010000008.1 GCF_026991475.1 Sulfurimonas sp.
CATAAAACAACAGGTATGTTGCTGGCAGTATTAAAAGCGTTAAAAGTGTCGAGCTGATGATGCCTCCTGTTATGACCACTGCGAGCGGGTACTGTATTTCACTTCCTACTCCCGAGGCATAAAGCAGCGGGAGTATGCCAAAGAGTGTGGTAAACGCAGTCATTAGTACGGGTCTTAAACGCAGTAGTGTTGCATCTTTGAGCACTGTTTTTAAAGGCACATCAGGGAATTTCAAACGCAGCTCATCTATAAAGCTTACCAAAACAATGCCGTTTAAAATGGCAATGGCAAAGATGGCCAAAAACCCTACAATAGCTGAAACAGAGAGATAGATACCACTGAGAAGCAGGGCAATTATGCCTCCTATAAAGCCAAAAGGGACATTAAGTAAAATAATGAACGCCTTTTTAAAGGAGTTAAACGCAGTATAGAGGAGTAAAATGACTACTAAAAGCGTAATAGGAATGATGAGCATCAGTTTTTGTGTTGCCTCTTGCATATTTTTAAAGTCACCTGCCCAGCCTATGTAGTAACCTGCGGGCATTTTTACTTTTTTCTTTATTATTTTGTCAGCCTCTTCTACAAATGAGGCGATGTCACGTCCCTCTACATCCATTGAGAGCACCATATAGCGGCTGAGGTTCTCACGCTTTATAAATGATGCACCTTGGACTATCTGAATGTTACATATTTGCGCTAAAGTGACAAGTTTGCCGCTTTTTGAGCGCAGCGTCACATTTTTGAGCGACTTTATATCTTTTTTGGCGTTTTGTATCTTTGCCACGATGCCAAAGCGTCTTATGCCTTCTATTTTTTGAGTAACTGCCTCTTCGCCGATACCATTTCGTATAACCTCCATGACTTCATCAACGCTGATGCCATAACGTGCAAGTGCGAGATAGTCAGGTGCGATTTTTATCTGTGCCTGACCGAGCTGCGTTTCAATCTCCATTCTCTCAAGACCGTCTACATTTTTTATGGCATTTTGTATCTCTTTTGCAATGTCATCGAGTACTTTTTGGTCATTTCCGTAAATTTTGATGGCAAGTTCGGCTTTCACCCCCTCTAAAAGCTCTTCAATACGCATTGCAATAGGTTGTGTCGGTACGAACTGTACATAGGAGAAGTGTTCTCCTAAATCTTCACTCATTCTTTTTGTGAGTGCAGGAAGGTCTTTTATGTCAGGTTTAAGCGTTAAGAGAATTTCCATATAGTTCGCTTGTGCGGTCTCTCCCTTTTCACTTCTTCCTATCATCGCAAGTACCGAGCTAACATCATTTGAGTAGTTTTTCAAAATATAGCTCTCTATTTTTTTAGAGGTATCTACTGACTGAGTAAGTGCCGTTCCCGGAATGGCAATGACACGGTACATAATCGACTCTTCATTGAGCGAAGGCAGAAACTCGCGCCCTTGTAGGGTTAGTATATATGCCAAAACTATAAAGAGCACACTTACTGCTGCTAAGATTGTCTTTGCATTGTTAAGTGCTAAACGCAGTGCAGGGGTGTAGGCTTTTTTTATCGCTTTCATCACGCTGTTCTCAGCTGATTTTGAGGGTTTGAGCAGCATCAAAACAAGTACAGGTACTAAAATGAGTGCAACGAGTAAAGAGCCAAGCATTACAAAGACGATGTTAAGTGCCATTGGTGTGTAGAGCTTTCCTGCTAGCCCGTCAAGTGAGAGCAGAGGAATAAAAACCGCCGCAATGATAAGCACCGCAAAGGTGACAGGCTTTGCAACCTCTTGCGCAGCTTGGGTGACAATGGCAAGTTTTGGCGCATCGGGCTTTTCGTGAATGAGTCGAAAAGAGTTCTCTACTATGACGATGGTTCCATCGACTATCATTCCCACGGCAATGGCTAGCCCGCTCAGACTCATAAGGTTTGCCGAGAGATTATAGTAATCCATCAACAAAAATGCAATAAGCAGCGAAATAGGAAGTGATATAATGACTATAAATGCGCTACGCAGCTCGAATAAAAAGAGAAAAAGAACAATGGCAACTAAAATCACACCACTAAGGAGTGCCGATGTCATCGTGTTTACCGCTTTGTGCGTTATCTCTGTTCTATCATAGATGGTTGCTATCTTGACACCATCCGGCAGGGCTGTGTTTACGGTTTGTATCTTCTCTTTGAGGCGCTCTACTACTTTGGCTGCGTTTGTGGCGCTGCGTTGGAGCACCATTCCCATGACCGCCTCTTTTGCATCGATGCTTACTGCACCAAAACGAGGAGCCGAACCTTTGGCAACATTTGCAACATCACCGATGGTTACAGCTTGTCCTTCTGTTGCTTTTACTATGGTGTTGCGGATGTCATCTAATGTTTTGTAGAGACCTGCACCGCGAATGAGATACTGTTCACGGTTAAATTCAAGATACTGCCCACCGGCTGCTTGGTTAGACTTTTGGAGTGCTTGGATGATGTCATCGTACGTAATGCCAAAATCTTGGAGTTTTTTCGTATCTACCAAAACATTGTACTGCTTCTCATCTCCTCCCCAGCCGACAACCTCTTCAACACCCGAGACCGACTTAAAAAGTGGAGCGACGATGTACTCCTGCATCTCTTTAAGCTCACGCA
>NZ_JALXBK010000009.1 GCF_026991475.1 Sulfurimonas sp.
GAAATTTTTATGATAAATAGCTTATCTTTTACATATGCTCTAATATTGATCTCTTTAGTCTCAATGTCCATATTTTCATAAGCATCTCTTGCATTACCTATAATATTTATGAGTATATGCTCTAGCTCTTTTTTATAAGTATATAGTTTTTTTTCTGTTTCAATATTAATATTTACTTTGATATTATGGTTGCTAAGTTGTGTTCCAATAATATTAAAAATATCTTGAAATATTTCATCAAATATAATAGACTCTTTTTTATTTGTAGGTTTTGTAAAATTCATAAAATCATTAATAGTTTGAGACATTTTTTGAGTCATCTCTTCTATAAATTTTGAGGTGCTATTTATCTCTTTGTCTGTTAAAATACCCATTTGAGTCTGAATATTTAGCTTTATTGCTGCAGCACTAATAGCATTTAAAGGTTGTCTCCATTGGTGAGCTACCATGTTTATCATTTCGCCCATTTGTGCATATTTAGCTTGTTGTATCAGCAGTGAATCTTGCACTCTTATTTTTGTTAAATCTAAAGAAGTTCCAACTATTTTTATGGGCTTGCCATTGTGCAAAATTAATTTTCCACTCTCTAGTATATATATAATTTTACCATCATTACGAAGTACCCGTATCTCAATAGAATGAATTTTACCATCATATAATTTATCTTGAATTTTAAGAAATTTTTCTCTATCTTCAGGCACAACCATATTTATAAATTCTTTATACGAAGGTACACCATCTTCTTTATTTATATTGTAAATTTTATAATTCATATCAGACCATAATATATGCATGGTTTTAAGATTAAGTTCCCAACTTCCAAGATTTGCCATCTGCTGGATGGCTTGAAGTGTTGCAGTCTTTGCTTCAAGTTCATTGTTGATTTTTTTTTGAATAAGTGTTTGGGTGTGAAGTTCTTGTGACGTGATATCTAGAATATGTCGTAAGGCCTGAAATGTTCTGTCTGGAGTAGTCGTCTTTGTAGATTTGTAAATTAAACGATTGCTCTTGTTCTCTGTTGACTCAGATAGAGCTATTGCTGTTAATGTTTGATTTAATAATTCTGGTTTTTTATGTGTATAAAATTCGCCATAAGTAAAAAAACCACTTGTTGGTGCTAACTTTGCAAAAGGTTCTATCTCTTCTGATATACGATGAGGTAGAAAACGACGACGTGCCATACAGGAGTATATAAAAAAAGATTCAACATTGAGTTTTCCAAGTCTATGCAAAGGGTTTGATAAAATTGCTTCAGCTTCACCTATACCTAAATAAACTTCTGTACCCTCTTCAATGTTACCAGCAAAACCGAGACTTCCATCATCATACATTGCAGTGGCTGCTCGTGCTTTTTTAAAGCCTCTGTTCTCTAAAATAAGTGGAAACTCTATACCTGTTCCTGGTAATGAGTTTGCAATATCTTCTCCTAAATATTTTTTATAAAATGCGACTGTAGTTAGATTGTCAATAGTATAAACACGATTTTTTTCTACTTTTGTAATTGTATGTTTTAAACCAATAGTTTGCCATCCAAAACTATAAAAATTATTGACTTGTAAAGTTTTAGAATTGAGTGCTACAACTACCGCTCCTTTATCATAGAGTTTGTTGTTTATACCAACAAAACAGCGTTGAAATTTGGAATTGTCACCACTAAGACCACCTGCAACTATTAGCTTTGGATGAACAGAATAAATTCCATCTAATAATTCTTCGCCATTACATTTTAAACCATTAGCAAAAGCTATTAATAATTTTGTATCTTTAGTGACTATTTTTTTTGCCAGCTTTGCACCTGTATTAAAGCTGTCTGGTGTATAGGCATAAGCAATTTCTAAATTTGTATCTACAAAAGTAGAAATAGAAATGACGCTACTATATGTTAGAACATCGCTGTTAGCTATTTCTCCATCTGTTGATGAGGTAATAATGACACTATTTGGAAAAGTTTGATTTAAAAAAGTTAAAATCTTATTTATCTCATCTTCATCTTCCCCAGAGAAAACTTGAATTAAAATGGAAGAACTACTATTGATTTGTTCTATTTCTTCATTTGAAATTAGCGTAGAAAAATTGTTCTTCTTTATAAACATTCGTAGTCATAAATCATATTTCTTTTTATGACGTGATTCGTTGTACATTTAATGTTTGAACTAGGTTTAAATCATCCAGTAAATCATAGAGTCCATCATTTGCAATATAAAGTTCTACATTACACCCCGAACTAGTTAATTTACATAAATAACCTATAACAGATGAAGTAATAGATATGGAATCAAAAAGATGAATTTTTATATCACTAAATTCTTTCTTAATTACATCAATTTCTTCTGTTATTAGATGGTAATTAGAAATACTTTTTATATTACCAAATATTTTAATATTGTTATGTGATGATGAAATAGTCATATTTATCCCTCAAATAGTTAATTCTTCAATGGTACTCTCATAAAACTTAATATTTTTTTAAATTATATGATTATTTTATATATTGATTATCTTACTATCATAAATATCATATAAAGTCATTAGAACGCTCTAAGCACTTTTATTGTAAAATCTTTCAAAATATTTAAATAAAGGTGTATTAATGGCAACAGTTGGTATGAGTGATATTAAAAAAAATGTTCGTCTTGTAGTGGGTGAAGTTCCTTATAAAGTAGTAGAATTTCAACATGTAAAACCAGGGAAAGGTGCTGCGTTTGTTCGTATGAAAATGAAAAGTTTTTTAAATGGAAAAGTAGTTGAAAAGACTGTTCATGCAGGTGATAAATTTGAAGTTCCTGAGATTGACTACAAAACGATGCAATATTTGTATGATGATGGCGAAATGTACCAATTTATGGACAATGAAACTTATGACCAGCTAGGACTTTCATACGAGCAGTGTGATGAGGCTTCTAAATGGTTTAAAGATGGTATAAATGTAGATATTGTTTTTTATAAAGGCAATGCTATCTCTGTACAGGCTCCTGAAATTATGGAATTTGTTATTACAGATACACCACCAAACTTCAAAGGTGATACTTCAAGTGGAAGTAAAAAACCTGCAACATTAGAGAGTGGCGCGGTGGTTCAAGTTCCTTATCATGTTTTAGAAGGTGATACTGTTAAAGTAAATACAGTTGATGGCGAGTATTTAGAAAAAGTTAAGTAATTAACGCTATAAAAAAGGGGAAAGTAGCATGGGATTAAGTAATAAAGAGTTACCAAAGTTAGGCTTTTTGTATATGGATTATGTCCTAAGATTTTTTGATCATTCAAATTTTAAAGGTTGGCCAAATAAAATAGAGACTGTTACATATCATTGGAAAAATGATAAAGATAGATTTATTAAAGAGGTCAAGCGAAAGAAGATTGATGTTCTTATTGGTAATGTTCCTGCTACTGCTTATGAGACTTTTCGTGAGATTGCCCGCGAATTGCCTCATGTGCGTTTTATTCCATCTTTAGATACACAGTTTTCAAATAAATCTAAAGAGAATGTAACAAGATTTGCATGGAAATATGACCTGCCAATACCAAAAACATACATCTACTATAATCATAAAAATGCAGATAAGTTTTTGAAAAAATGTGAATATCCAAAAATCATTAAAAAGTCTTATGGTCCTTCAAATTATGGTGGATACTTTGTGCATAAAGTTGACAGCTACAAAGAGGCGCGTGCACTTTTTGATGAGAAACGCTACCATCCTGAGTATTTTCAAGATTTCGTTCCTATGGAGGCTGATATTCGTGTAATGCTCATCGGGCATAAGCCTGTTTGTGCCTTTTGGCGTCGTGCACCAGAGGGTGAATGGCTTACAAATACTTCACAAGGTGGAAGTATGGACTATAATGATGTTCCAAAATCTGTACTTGATTTAGCTGTAAAAGTTTCAAAAGCAGCAAAAGCTGAGTATTGGGCTTGTGATGTGGCTTATGGAAAAGATGGCAAGGTTCGCATTTTAGAGTGTGCAACTGCGTTTGCTGCGTTTCCTTACATTAGAGACTGGATTGGTGAGTATTTGATGTGGCTTTTAAGTGAAGGTCGTTTTAGAAAACCAAATATGCCTATGTTCAACTGGGAAGAGTTAGGAAAAATTTCTCCTGATTTATTACGAACTATGAGACATATAACATTTGGTAAATTTAATGCAAGTTATGATGGTGCTTACTTTGGAAATAAAAAGAAAATGTATGGTAAAAAAGAGGTCTATCTTCATGAACTCGATGCAAAATATAAAGTATATCCTGTAAAACGAAGATATGTTGAAGAGTGGCCAAGTGAAAAGTGGAATTATCAAGATAAACTTGCTCTAAAACCTCTTAGAAGCTTAAAGAAAAAATCAGATATAGAAGTGCCGACACCTACAAAAGATGAGAGTGCGGAGTCTGTAAAAAATGAAATAAAAATTACAAAAGAAGAGTTAGGTGACTTTTTAACAGCTATTGACGGGATTGGCAAGAAAAAAGTAAAAAAACTTGTTGAACACTTTGGTAGTGTTGATGATGTTATTGGTGTTATTCATCAAAATCCTACAATTCTTGAAGAGGTTCAAGGCTTTAGTGCTAAACTTATCAAAAAAGTAGAAAAAGCATGGAAAAAACTTCTTAAATAAACATCTATGAAGTCCTTTTCTTGGGCTTCTATTTAATCCATAAAAAATTAAAATCAAAGGTACTGCTTTGAGTGCAAAACCACAATTTACACATCTTCATTTACATACAGAATACTCTCTTCTTGATGGTGCAAACAAACTTACAAATCTTATTTCACGAGTAAAAGAGCTTGGAATGACATCTGTTGCTATGACTGACCATGGAAATATGTTTGGAGCTATTGACTTTTATAAACAGATGAAGAGTGCAGGGTTAAAGCCTATTATTGGAATGGAGGGTTACATTCATAATGGTGAAACCCTAGATGATAAAAGTACAAAACAGCGTTTTCATATCTGTTTATATGCTAAAAATAAAAAGGGATATGAAAATCTTATGTATCTCTCTTCGCAGGCATTTATAAAAGGTTTTTACTACTATCCACGCTTAAATAAAAAAGAGTTAAGAGAGCATAGTGAGGGTTTAATATGTAGCTCTGCTTGTTTGCAGGGTGAAGTAAATTGGCACTTAAATATGCAAAATGAGAGAAATGTAAAAAATGGTGCCTTGGGATATGAGGGCGCATTGGCAGCAGCACGAGAGTATCAAGATATATTTGGAGATGATTTTTATCTTGAAATTATGCGTCATGGAATTGGCGATCAGCTCTACATTGATGAGCAGATACTAAAAATTGCTAAAGAGACGGGTATAAAAGTAGTGGCGACAAATGATACACACTATACTTACTCTGGTGATGCTCAGTATCATGAAGCGTTTATGTGTATAGGGATGAATAAACTCTATGATGATCCAAATCGTATGCGTCATTCTGTTCATGAATTTTACATCAAATCTCCTGAGGAGATGGCTCGTCTCTTTGTGGATATTCCTGAAGCCATAGAGAATACGCAAGATATTGCAAATAAAATTGAAGAGTTTGTTCCTATTGTAAAGTCACCAACACCACCAAATTTTAAGTTTACACAAGAGTATGCAGAGGCTGAAGGGCTTGATATCAACTTTGAAGATGATGCACCACTTCCTCAAAATCCTACAGATGAGCAGAAGAAAAAATGGCTCTCAGCAGCAGATAAAAATGATGCAGCTTACTTTATTTATAAGTGTAAAGAGGGGCTAGAAAAACGCTTAAAAATCGTTCCAAAAGAGCGTCATGAAGAGTATAGAGAACGCTTAGAGTTTGAGATGGACATCATTAATTCTATGAAATTTCCAGGCTACATGATGATTGTTTGGGACTTTGTTATAGAAGCTAAACGCATTGATGTAGCTGTTGGTCCTGGTCGTGGTTCAGCTGCTGGAAGTTTGGTTGCATTTTCACTGGAAATTACCGACATTGACCCTATGAAGTACGATCTGCTTTTTGAGCGTTTTTTAAATCCTGAGCGTGTAAGTATGCCCGATATTGATATGGACTTTATGCAGGCTCGTCGTGGTGAAGTCATAGACTATGTTGTGCGAAAATATGGGCGAAATCAAGTGGCACAAATCATCACTTTTGGTTCACTTTTAGCAAAAGGGGTTATTCGAGATGTTGCCCGTGTGCTTGAGATGCCTTTAAGTCAAGCCGATAAAATGGCAAAACTTATACCTGATGAGCTTGGAATTACACTTAATGGAAAAACTAAAAATGGTAAATTTGTTGATGGTGCTTTTCAAAAAGAGCCAAAGATTCAAGAGCTAATTGAGAGTGATCCAAACGCAGCGCGTGTTTGGGAGTTTGCTAAAAAGCTTGAAGGTCTTAAACGCAACGCAGGAATGCACGCCGCAGGTGTGGTTATTTCAAATGAAGAGCTTTGGAAAAAGACACCTATTTATAAGCCATCTGGCGAAGATACTTTTGTAACGCAATATTCACTGAACTATATGGAAGATGTTGATCTGATTAAGTTTGACTTTTTGGGTCTTAAAACGCTTGATGTTATTCAAAATGCAATTAAGCTTATTAAACGCAGATACGATCGAGATGTTGAGTGGCATAAAATAGATGAAAATGATCAAAAAGTTTA
This sequence comes from Sulfurimonas sp., assembly GCF_026991475.1. Classification (GTDB taxonomy): domain Bacteria; phylum Campylobacterota; class Campylobacteria; order Campylobacterales; family Sulfurimonadaceae; genus Sulfurimonas. Next base: position 6,615 of record NZ_JALXBK010000009.1, read on the forward strand.
TGATGTTATTCAAACGGGTGATACAGTTGGAATGTTCCAAATAGAATCAAGTGGAATGCAGGACTTAAATCGTCGTCTAAAACCAGATAATTTTGAAGATTTAATTGCAGTCTTGGCACTCTATAGACCAGGACCGATGGAGTCTGGGATGCTTGATGACTTCATTGAGCGTAAACATGGTCGTCAAGAGATTACCTATGTATTTCCTGCACTTGAAGAGATTTTAAAACCAACTTATGGTGTCATTGTCTATCAAGAACAGGTTATGCAGATCGTACAGACTATTGGTGGTTTTAGCCTTGGTGGTGCAGATATTGTGCGTCGTGCTATGGGGAAAAAGAAAGTCGAGGAGATGATTAAATATAACAAAGAGTTCTCTGAGGGTGCTGCAAAGCAGGGGCTTGACTATAAAACAGCTTCAGAACTTTTTGATTTAATTGAAAAATTTGCTGGGTATGGCTTTAATAAATCTCACTCAGCAGCCTATGCCATGGTGACATTTCAAACAGCATGGCTTAAAACTTACTATCCAAATGAATTTATGGCAGCACTTCTGACATCAGATAAAGACAATACTGAAAAAGTTGTCCGTTATATTGATGAAGTGAAACGGATGGAGATTGAGCTTGCTCCACCTGATGTTTGTGACTCGCAACTTGAGTTTTCTGCAATTACTAAAGATAATCGAGAGATTATTTTGTTTGGTTTGGGTGGAATTAAAGGTGTTGGTGAAGCGGCCATTCATGCTATGCTTGAAGAGCGTGAGCAAAATGGTGACTATATAACTTTACAAGATTTTGTAAATAGAATTGAGCCTAGTAAAGTAAATAAAAGGGTGATTGAAGCCTGTATAAAAGCTGGTGGATTTGATAGATATGGCTACTCAAGAAAGGCACTGCTTGACCAAATAGATCTTATAGTTGAGACTGCAAAAAAAGCAAGTGAAGCGAAGAAAAACGCAGTCGGTTCTCTTTTTGGGGACGATGAAGAGATAACAACGGTTGAACTTACGCTTACAAATTGTGAAGAGTATGAGCTTAAAGAGATACTGGAGTTTGAAAAAGATACTTTAGGTTTTTATGTATCAGGGCATCCTATGGATGATTACCGTGAAGAGTTAGATGAGCTAAACTATACACTTTCATCTGAATTAGAAAATATAAAAGATGGTTCTTTTGCTATTTTTATAGGTAAAGTTGAAGAGATAACGAAAAAAGTTTCTAAAAAAGGAAATCAGTTTGGCATTGTAAACTTGATGGATTTTCATGGAAATATTGAGATTATGCTTTTTTCAGATAAGCTAGAACAACTCTCACAAATGAACTTAGAAGAGCCAGTTGCGTTTAAAGCAAGAATTACGCTTACTGATTTTGGACCGCGTCTGAATGTAACAAAGATTATGGCATTAAAAGATGCAAAAAGAGAGACAAAAAAGGTGAAAAAAGAGGTGCAAGAAGCACCGCCTGAACCTATAAATTTGGCAGTAAGACTCTCACAAGATTTTGATGTGCTAGAAAATTTATACGCTACTATAAGACAAAATCCAGGTAACCGTCCTCTAAAAGTAACCATAGTATCAAAACTACATAATGTCGTCATTGATTCTGCTATTCGCGTTGGAAGTCAAATTGTTGGCGCTTTAGAGGGAAATGAGTTTGTGGATATAATAAGTTAGTTAAAAAGAAGAGAGTAAGAGATGAACAAACAAGATTTTAATGATGGACTTTTAGGTTTTTTAGATGCTTCACCAGCCCCGTTTCATGCAACACGCAATATGGCGATGATGTTTGAAAATGCAGGATTTGTGAAACTTAATGAAGTAGAGAACTGGGAGCTTGAAGCAGGAAAAAAGTACTATGTTACTCGTAATGACTCTTCTGTTATTGCGTTTACTTACCCCAAAACAGATTTGAAATACTTAATGGTTGGTGCACACAGTGATTCACCAAATCTAAAACTTAAACCAAACGCAGTTATAAAAGAGCATGGAGTTGTAAAGTTTGGAGTAGAGCCTTATGGTGGACTTCTGCTCAATCCTTGGTTTGACAGAGACCT
>NZ_JALXBK010000010.1 GCF_026991475.1 Sulfurimonas sp.
GCTTGTTAAATTGTAATCCATATCAATGGAATCTAAATCAACAAACATAAGGTTAAGCTCTTGAGCTAATTTTTCTAAAACTATTTTTTCTTGGATATAGTCATAGTTATCTATGATTGAGAGGTTATAAACTCCATCTCTTACTTGCTGGACTATAAAACGGACAAGTCTGTCCATTGTCATAAAACCAGATAGAGTTATATCGCGTAAAATAAGATTTTCACTAATGCCTTTTGCAAGCAGTCTCTCTACCTGCCCCTTCATTATAGAGCCATTGTTGAGTAAATCAGTTGTTATTCTGTCCATCTATGACTCCTTACCAGTATATATGACGTTTAATTTTAATTGTATCATAATACTCTTCAATGACCATTTTATTAATATTATGTTGTTTCATAATATAGAGCTTATAAATAAGTTTAGGATCGTTTGAATCTCTCATAATATAGAATTTTTTGGGTTTGTGCGAAGGTAATTTTGAGTATAAATCAAAAACTTTTGAAAGCACATAGTCTGTTGTTGGAAATTTAAATTTTGAGAGTTTATAACCATCTATAAGAGAGTAGTATAAAAGTTTTTTTTGCATTAAGATTATTGCAAAATACGCTGCATTCTTCCTTGCTTCTTTTGAAAACTTTAGGCTTGTAATAGCTTGAGAAAGTCTGTCTAGATGATCTGATTTTAGACAAGAAAAAGCATATAGTGAGGAGTATGTTTCATCCTTTTTGTATCTATTAAAATAATTATACCCCATAGTACAGGCTTTTGTATACTCTTCATTTTGATAGAGTTGAAATATTTTATGTTTTATATCAGCATGTAGATTAACAATAATAAATAGTAATATTAAATATCTCATTGAAACTCTCCAGATAGAATGTTATCTAAAAGAATAGATGCATTTGTAGAGTGAGATGTGTTAATATATTCTCGTAAAAGTTTAATTGCTTTTTCTTTTTTCCCCATTTTTACTAATGATTTGGCAAATATAAGCCAACTATCTTCAATTTCTTGATTTAACTGATTTGTAATGAGTGCGTAATTAGAAGCTTGTTTATAATTACCAAGTTCGTAATATTTTTTTGCTAGAAAAAGACTTAATGCAGGATTTTTGTCTTCTTGGAATCTATGAAGAATATTTTGTATATCTTTAGATGTATTTTGTTTCATAATAGTAATAGTAGTAACTTGCTTCTTTTGAATAGCTTTTGCTTTTATTTCCATTTTTTGTATATGTTTTACTCTTTTTACTGGTTTTAATTTTACTTCTCGGTGTTTTATAGGACCTTCCAATGGTTCTTTTTGTGTTTTAATTGTATCTATAAAACTCATAGATGGTGAAAATATTTGAGTTGTAGTATTTTTTAAACTTACTTTTGTTGCTGTAACTGTCTCTTTATGAAGTTTCTTTTGTATTACAATTTCTTTTTTTCCTTTTGTTGTTTTTTCGTTATTATTTATATTAAAAAAATAATATATGCCTATTATTATACATAAAAATAAAAGAGATATAGCATACGGAAAAAAAGACTTTATTTTATAGTGGAGCCAACGTTTTTCTAAATCTGGAATATTAAGCATTAATTAACCCTGTATGTATTGCTGCCATTTCAATTAATTTAGTAGGAATTTTATTAGTAGGAATTTTATCAAGTCTATTTCTTTCTTCATAAGAGAGATATAAATCGAAGAGGGTATAAAGTAGTTTATTTGTATCTCTATAGTTTCCAGCAGTAAGTTTATGAATTTTGTGAACTGTTTTTTCTGTAAAAATATTTGCTGTGTCAAAACAATTTGCTTTCATCAGTTTTTTTTGTATATAAATTTTTAGTTCACTTTTAGAAGAGTTCTCAAGTTCAATAGTTTCCCAAATTCTTGTTTTAAAATGCTCTTTTGCAATTAAATCTTCTTCTTGTGTTTTATGTAACGTAATGATAAATTTAATGGTACGAGTATCAGATAAAAGGCGGATTTTTTCCATTAAGGCTTCAGAATAGAGCTGTGCTTCATCTAATAATACAACAGGTGTAGATTCCAATTTCTTACTATTTACAACTTTCATAAATTGAGTAAAATTAAGTTCACCGCTATATTTAGTACCAAATATATCTTGTGCTAAGAGTTTATAAAATTCACTTTCATCAAGAATAGGTGTTTCATATAGGTAAATATCTTGAGATGCAGAGAGGTCATTGTAAAGTTTTGTTAAAAACATACTCTTACCTGTTCCAGGTTTACCATATAGCAAGATCATTTTTAATGGTTTTTTAATAGAGTCTTTAAGAGACTGATAAATAGTTGAAATTCTATCTAACTGAATATAATCCTGCGAATTAACAGTATCTATAAAAACATTTTTTGAATTTAAATAAATACTGTTCATCAATATATAATCCTATTTCTTTTCAGTTTTATTAGCATCTCTAAACGCTGAGCCGTTTGTAATAAGCGTGTTGTCAAAACCTCTATAACCAAGTTCAGAGAGAGAAACAGAGTTTTTCTCCGCATGAATAATATGTGGTTCAATAATAATTACTAGCTCCTGAGTCTCTTTTGTTTTTTCTT
>NZ_JALXBK010000011.1 GCF_026991475.1 Sulfurimonas sp.
ATTCACATCAGGGTAGTTGTTGACATCTGCAAGTGCTACTTTTGCATTTTGTTTTGCTATCTCTTTCTCTTTGAGAGCAATTTCAGGGTTATACACCAAATCTGCACGAAAACGCTCAAGTTCAGGTTTGTTTTTTATAGAGAGGTCAATGTCAAGTTTTTCTACTCTAAACGCAGCAAGTGCTGAGAGCCGTGCATAGGCTTGAAATATCTTTGCTTCTATCGCCGTTCTTTGCACTTTCAAGTCAGAAAGAGAGAGTTCTGCTTTCATAATACCCATATGTTGGCTTGAGTTGATACTGGTGTATGACTCATAGAGCGTAACATTTCTTTTTGTCAGACTTATATACTCATCTATGATGTTGGTGAGTTCACGCAACTTCCAAATAGTATAGGCTTCAGTCTTTATGCGCTCGACAAGTTTTGCCTCTGCAGCGCGCAGTTGCTCTTTGAGTACTGCATCTTCTGCTACGGCGACATCTTCTCTCTTTGCTCTTTTGGAGTAGTAGGGAATGTTCTGCTTCAGACTCAGCACCGTTTTGCTCATAGCCTGAGATGCATCAAGTGTATTTTTTACAAGTGAAAGCTCAGGATTAGCAAACTGGTCTGCTATGTCAATGCTCTGTTTGTTTGCTTCCAGACGGGCATTTATGACCTCTAAAGAGGGGCTTTTTTGCAGTGCAGTGTTTATAACGCTCTCAAGCTCCACCCCAAAGAGTGCATTTGAGAACAGTAAAAGAGAGAGAATTAGAGTTCGCATCGTAGTTCCTTAGATATTAAGACTGGTTTTAACACGGTACTTTCTACCTGTTTTTGGAGTGATAAATATATGTATCTGCCACGTTCCACCCATTGCAAGGTTGAGCTTTGCGCTGTATCTGCCATTTCCAAGTGCTTTTGCACTCACTTTTGACTCCATTGCAGGCATTCCCGGCATTGCCGGCATAAATGCACGTACAACTACATTTGCATCCTTTACAAGTTTGCCAGCTTTTTTGATGGTAAACTCTAAAACATTCGCCCCGGTTGTCAGTGGTTTGTCCGCTGTTATGTGAATTTTCACATTCCTAAATTTTGCGTCTTTGCTAAACGCAGCCGCATGAGAGAGTGTTACACCAAGTAGTAGTGCTAAAAATATCTTTGCTAAAGTTTTCATTTTGTTTATCCTTTATGTTTTACTAAAGGAAGTATAACGATGCAGTGTGTTGCGTTTGTGTTGTAATTGTAAAGGAGATTTTTACTAAAGAAGTTTCAAGAGGCATCTGCATTTTCATACAGATGCCATACAAAGAGATAGAAAGTATAAAGTGAATTTAAATCTTCACGTCAGGATTACCCTCTTTTACCATAGCTTTAAAGAGTTCAAAAAGTTTAAAACTTTCATGCTCAGCTTCAGCCATATTACGTACTATCTGCTCTTTTTTCTCTATCAAATAGTTATTATCTTTGACATAAGAGAGTGCGGCAAGTGCTTTTGTATGCACTATGCCATGTGGCACTTCTACAGCTTTATAGGCGGGAGTGTTGCCAAACATCTCTTTTCCTTCATTGTAGTACCATTTTCCAAGACGACAGTTAAACTGGTCTGCAAAAGAGTCTGCCGCTTCGGTATTATGTGTGAGCAGCGCTGTATATGCTTCATGTTTAAAGTTAATATGATCCACTTTTATCAGCGTTGTAAAGAGATAATCGGAAATATATTTTGTCTCTTTTGCTGCTGTTTCCGCATTTTGGGCAAATCTATTGAGTGTGTCGTAGAACTGCACCACATCTTCTTGTGAATTTGTAGCTATCTCTGTAATGTTCTCAGAGTTGCCTTGAATCTCATTCGCTTCTTGTTTAAGTGTATTTGTCGTGATAGCTATCTCTTGCGTTGCTTTTTGTGTACGCTCGGCAAGCTTTCTTACCTCATCTGCAACTACGGCAAATCCACGTCCATGCTCACCTGCACGAGCGGCTTCTATGGCTGCGTTTAGTGCGAGCAGATTTGTCTGATCTGCAATGTCTTTTATAAGGTCGACCACCGCAGTGATCTCATTTGTACGCTCAGTAAGTGAGACTATAGACTCATTTGAGTTTGTAATAAGCTCAATAAGCTCATCAAGTCTGTCTTTTATGTTTTGTACAACTTCTTGAGACTGGAGAGCCTCTTCTGCCGTCTCTTTTGTTGAGTCATTGATCTTTTTCAATATATCTGCATTCTCTATAATATCTTGCTGAATGATTTGCAGACCTTTTGATATTCCCCCTTGTGAATTGTCATTAAACTCTTTGGAAATCGCTGTTTTTTGTGCGTCCATATAGGAGTTTGCTATGGCACCTATAGCTGCGTTTAGTCCTGGAACGGCATTTCTAAAGTCACCTTTATACCCCTCTTCTAATATGTCACGATTCTTTTTCCCTGCATTTGCAGCTGCAACAGCGGCTTGAATATCACGTATAAACTGCTCTGTTTGGTCAAGCATGTCATTTACACCCCATGCAACTGCCTGCATCGTATGTGTCTCATCTATATCTGTAATACGGTGAGAGAGCTCTCCTCGTCCTGCTTTAATGAGCAC
>NZ_JALXBK010000012.1 GCF_026991475.1 Sulfurimonas sp.
TTTAAATCAGCTGCTACTGCCTTTCTATCCTTCCAAGAGACATAACGAAGTGAACTTCTAATCTGATGGACAATACAACGCTGTATCTCTGCTTTTGAGTAAACAGCTTCAATAGCTTCATTGAAACCGTTCAGTCCATCTATGGCAAAAATAAGTACATCATCTACACCACGGTTCTTGAGTTCATTCAGAAGTGAAAGCCAATATTTACTTGTTTCATTTTCACCGATCCAAATACCTAATATCTCTTTTTTTCCTTCAAGCGTGACTCCTAGCATAATATATGCAGCTATGTTTTTTACGACTCTATCCACTCTTATTTTTAGGACGGTAGCATCCATAAAGATTATTGGATAGATTGGTTCAAGCGGTCGGTTCTGCCACTCTTTTGCTTTCTCTATGATTGTATCGGTGATATTTGAGATTGTTTGTTCAGAAAGTTGATAACCATAGAGATCATCAAGGTGATGCTGTATATCTCTTACGCTCATCCCTTTGGTATAAAGTGAAAGTATAAGATCCTCACTGCCGTTTAGAAGTGTTTCCCGTTTCTTTACAAGCTGTGGTTCAAACGAGCCCTCTCTGTCTCTTGGTATGGCGACATCTACATCACCATATTTCGATTTTAGAGTCTTTTTGTTTGTACCGTTACGATAGTTGGAGTTATCTGACTTCTGGTGCTTCTCGTAACCTAAATGCTCATCAAGTTCCACTTCAGTAGCTGTTTGAATCGTTTCTCGAAGAAGAGCTTTGAAATCATCCAATATCCCATCGAGTGAAATATCTTTGCCTTCTTTTATTTGTCTGCGTAGTTCTTCTTTATTTAAAATATCCATCTGTAAATCCTTCAAATAAATCTATCAATAATAGCAATTTTTAAGCCTATCTGATAAATTAGTTTTTTGGATTTACACAGTTGTTTTTACACCCTCACAAGACACTCCCAAAAATTTAGAAAATCATTACAACCCATTTACGAAATATGGAAAAATATTTTGGTTTCAATATATATTACCTTATTTTACTATTCGCTTTATAGTAACACCTCTTATCTTTTTACCATTTGGAGTAAATGCTGCGATGAATAGCCTGCTTATTTTAATACTTGCCGAATGTTTTGCAAATATTAATTCATTTATAGTAATCTTACCGAATCATGCAGCAGCTGATATTTATAGATTTAATGGTGCTTATAAATCAAAAGGTGATTTTTATCTAAGGCAAATTATAGATACGGTTAATTATAAAACAGGATTTGAACTTTTGGATTTTTTACATGGGTGGTTAAATTATCAGATTGAACACCATCTTTTCCCTAATCTAACACTTAGTCAACATAAAGTAGTTCAACCTTATGTAAAAGAATTATGTAAAAAATATAATTTAGAATATAGGGAAGAAAATATTTTTAAAAGATCTATTCTGACTTTATCAGTTCTTGTTGGTAAAACAAAACCAAATATAATTGATTAAGATATATAGATTTTAAAAATTACATTTGATGGATAAATCTCCACTTTTAAGGTGTAAAGAGGCAAAGATATAACAAATACGAGGAGGCTAATAATTGACCCTAGCGGCTTAATTATAGCTCACGACAACCGTTATATCAAGTAGTCAAATCCTTTCTTGCAAAAAAAGAGAGGGGCATCTTGCCAACAATTTAATAGAACTTCTCTTATGCTAGTTCCCTCAGCACCTTTTTAAAAAAAGGTGACCAAAAACTAAAGAAATAAAAGAGTAAATATTGATACAAATTAAAAATATTCCTGTTGAAAAAACATACACAGTAAGACTTAATGTACTAAGACCACATCAAAGTATTAGTGATTGTCAATATGATGGAGATACAGATGAACTTACAAAACATTTTGGTGCATATTTAGATAATAAACTTATTGGAATAGTCTCAATTTATAAATCTAAAATCAAACATATTGATGATAAAAATTGCTGGCAAATTCGAGCGATGGCGATAATTAAAAATATTCGTAAAAAAGGATATGCTAGTAGCCTACTTAAAGTTGCGGAAACATATGCTTTAAAAAACGGAGCAAATTATATCTGGTGTAATGCTCGTATCTCCGCTATAGGGTTTTATGAAAAACATAACTATAAACTCTATGGTGATGAATTTAATGTTAAAGATATTGGACCACATTACATAATGATAAAAGATTGTTTTGTTGATTGAAATGTTCGATATAACAAGTACTTGCACAAAAATATGTTTCCCTCACGGGCAAATATTTTGAAGCGAAAAAATGTGCTATTATGATAGATATTACAATGATTGTGAACAGAAACATATTTTTGAAGACAGTCGTTGTAAGTTCCCGCAAAGCGGAAACTTACAACGGCGAAGCTGAGCTCTAAACGAGCCACCAACCTTTTGTCGTATTCCGCTATGCTACATACAACAAAAGGCAGGAGTCTCACATCAAAGTGTTTTCCAGAAAATCGCAAGTGAATTTTCCGAAATACACATTAATGAAGCTCAGCTTCGCCGTTATACTGAAAAATCAAATATGCTATAATACAAACAAAAAAGGAGAGTCCATGGTAGCCATAAAACAAGAAGCACAAAAGATGATACAAAATCTTCCTGATAGCTGTACTTATGAAGACATTCAATATCACCTTTATGTTGTAGAAAAAATTAAAAATGGTATTAGTCGTGCTGAAAATGGCGAAGTCTCATCACATCAAGATGAAAAACAAAGAATGTCTAAATGGCTTTCACACTAAAGTGGTCTGAAGAGGCTCTTGAAGATATTGAGTCTATCGCCACTTACATAGAAAAAGATTCCCCAACTTATGCGAATAAGTAGCCGTTAAAATAAATGTCCCATCTCTGTGAGTAAATCTCCACTTTTAACTTGCAAAGATAAAAATATGGAAAAGTTATAGTACGTTGACACTCAAAAAAATAAATGATATACTTTGGATATACAGATATGAGGAGAATGTTATGACAGCAACTATTTCAAGTTGGGGTAATTCTCAGGGTGTCAGATTTCCAAAAAATGTTATGAAAGAACTTCATTTATCAATTGGGGACAAGGTAAAAGTTTTAGTTGAAAATCAAAAAATCGTATTAGAACCAGTAGATAAATCACGGGAAAAATACGATATTAATGAATTGGTTAAGCAATTGCCAGCTGATTATACAACTTATGAAGAGTTTGATAATAAAATGGGAAGAGAAGAGTGATAAAATATATTCCTGAGCAGGGAGATATAGTGGCTCTAAGTTTTGATCCACAAAGTAGTCATGAACAAAAGGGTAGAAGAGCTGCTATTATCATTAGCAATAAAGTATTTAACCAATACCTAGGGCTTGCGTTTGCATGTCCGATAACAAATACTAAGAGAGGTTTTCCATTTCATATTAAAGTTGAGAGTGAAAATATCACTGGTTTTATTATGGCTGAACAATTGAAGTCAATAGATTATAATTCAAGAAATATAAAATTTATTGAAAAAGCAGATCAGAAAACAGTAAATAAAATACTGGGCATTATTGATAGTATCATTGAGTAACAAAGAGGGTGTATGGCATATAATTTAAAAGATAAACTTGTAGTAGCGGTGAGTTCACGCGCGCTTTTTGACCTTGAAGATGAGAACAGGGTATTTGAAGAGCGTGGGCTTGATGAGTACTACAAGTATCAGCTTGAAAAAGAGAATGAACCCCTCAAAAAAGGGACTGGATATAGACTCATAGAAAATCTTCTAAAAATAAATGAGCATTTTGCAGAAGATGAAAAACAGGTAGAGGTTATAATTCTCTCTAAAAACAATGCAGGAACAAGTTTGCGCATTACAAATGCCATAGCGAGCTACAAGCTTGACATACAAAGAAGTGGCTGGACAAGTGGACGCAATACGTCTAACTATCTCACAGCCTTTAAAGTCGATCTTTTTTTAAGTGCAGATGATAATGATGTTATCAATGCCATCGAAAATGGTGTTGCAGCGGCAAAGATACTTCCCTCAAACAAAGATATTCATACTTCACTTGGAGATCAAGTACGCATTGCGTTTGATGGAGATGCTGTACTCTTTTCTGAAGAGTCAGAGCTTATCTATAAAGAGCAGGGGCTTGAGGCTTTCATAGCGCATGAAAAGGCAAATCGTGATAACCCTATGAAAAAAGGTCCTTTTGCAAAACTCTTGCTCACCATCGCCAATATTCAGAAAAAATTTAAAGACAAAGAATCACCTATTCGTACAGCACTTGTCACCGCACGAAGTGCTCCGACACACGAGCGGGTAATAAAAACACTTAATGTCTGGGGTGTTCGCATAGATGAGGCATTCTTCTTAGGCGGCAGTGAGAAGTACGAGGTACTTGAAGCCTTTGGTGCTGACATCTTTTTTGATGATCAAGATGTACATTTGGAACTCTCATCAGATGTTGTGCCTTCGGCAAAAGTGATGCATAAAACTATTTTAGAATGTGAATAATGATATATGTAGTTTTTTTTCTATTTACATTCTTGATTCTCATTGGGGTGTTTTATCAGTGGCAGTATTTTATGATATTTTCTCCCACCTACATAAAAGAGCGACGACTTTGTGATAAATGTGAACTTTTAAGTATAAAAACTGATGATGGCATAGAACTTGAGGGCGCTGTCTATGAGCCTGTAAACGCAGTGACAACACTACTTGTTTTTGTTGGACGCTCTCATGATGCTGTAGCATTAATGGGACGACTCAGTGAAGTTTATAAAAATGTACGTGTCATTGCGTTTAATTACCGTGGCTATGGAAAAAGTGGCGGTGTTGCAAATGAGAAAAATATTTTAAGTGACAGCTTGAAAATTGCGCAGCTTGTGCAGAAGCATTATGGTGATTTTTATCTTTTAGGTTTTTCACTTGGCTCGAATGTTGCTGCGTTTGTGGCAAAGCAACATAGTGTAAAAGCACTCTTTTTGGTCGGGGCATTTGACTCTGTTACAGCACTCTCAAAAGAGAAGTACCCAAAACTCTGTTGCATTGAAAAACTACTGCGTTACAAGTTTCCTACTGATGTGTATGTACGGGATGTCACTGCAAAGACATATCTTTTTGTAAGTAGAGATGATGAGACCATTCCACTTAAAAATGCTCAAAAACTTAAAGAGTCGGTGAAAAATCTTGTTCTTTACAGTGAGATTGAGGGACTAAGTCATAAAGAACTTTTGTGGGATACAACAGTAACAAATCAAATAAATAAGGTAATGGAAAATGAGTAAAAAATTTCAAATAATGTTCTACATCTGTTTAGTGAGTATTGAATATCTTGCAACAACAACACGAGAGATAAAAGTGATTGAGCATATTTGGGACAAGGCAAATCATTTTATTGCATTTATGACACTTTATATTTTGCTTTCGCTTGCATACAGACATTTGAGTGTTTTGATGAAAATTGCATTATTACTTGCTTTTGGTATGCAAATAGAGATAGTGCAGTATTTTATCCCAGGACGAGATTTTTCACTCTTTGATGTAGTGGCAGATAGTGTAGGGATTGCAATAGGAATAGTTGTTTATTATTTGTACGAAAAGTACAGAAGAAGCGCTATAAAAGCTTCTTCATAAGTTCGATGTGATAATTTTCTTGGTAGTTAATAAAGTCGAAGAATTTTGAGAGTTCTTCATCTTTTATAGCATCACTAAGCTCTTTACACATTACTTTTGCAGCCTCTTCTTCTGCAATGCCATCTACAAGAAATTTATCTAAATCTTTTACAACATAGGTCATTTCATGAAGTTCACGAGGAAGTGCTAAAATGCCAAGCTTTGCCATCATATTTCCAAACGATTTAAGGTGAAAGTGTGATTCATCTACTAAATCTTGAAAGACATTAAAGCGAAGAATATTTTTTGTGCGTGCCTGCATATAAGCATAAATAAGAATAAGCTCATACTCTTTGTAGGATTCATCAAATAAAAAAAGTGTAAGTGCATCTATTTGAGCCTGTTCAAGGTCTCTATCTTCCCATTTTCGTTTCATGTTAAACGCAGTGATTTTCCCGTTATTCTCTTCTTTTGCAAGCACTTCACTAAGATACTCTAAAAGGTAAATATCATCAGTTTTTATACGTTCGCCTAAAACATTGTTTGGATAAAATGAATGAAATGCTTTTATCTCATCTTGGAGGGCTTCAATGATTTCAAAAACAGTGTTGCGTTTAAGAAGTACCATATTTCTGTCATAATTATAATTTTCACCATTTTCAAGAGTTTGCTCACCAAGCCATTTCATATGACGAAAAGCAATTTGAGAAAAATCATAAAGGCGTGATTTTATCGTTTCATCATTAATGGCAAATGATGCAAACAAAATTGAGAGCCAAAGTTCATGTTTTTTTTGGTATGTTTTATTCACCTGTTTCTTCCTTTTGTGTTGATTCACAGCTATCTTTCATTTTAAGAACATGCATCTCTTCCTCTTCACCCTTTTCTTTATTCTCAATATTTTGTAAAGAGGCAATGTATGCAGTAAAGACTATATCTGCACATACTTGTTGTTGTGGTGAAAGATCACCTAGTTTCTCATGCATTTTAGTTATGGCTTTTTGTGCATACTCTAAGTCATTGCCAATAATCATATCGGTAAACATAGAACCAATAACAACGGTATCTTGACAGCCATTTGTCGCAAATTTTGCATTTTCAATACCCTCTGCGTTTAAGTCTGTGTAAAAAACAACATACTCATTTGTTTTTTCATCAAGTGCTACCCCAACACCATCTGCATCTTCAATTTTTCCATAATTTTTCGGATTTATTAAGTGTTCTAAAGTTTCAGCATTAAGCCCCTCTGGCATTTTTACATTTTCAAACATAATTTTTCTCTTTTTTTTAATTTATGTAAGTGTAACGAAAAAGTATAAATATATTCTTGACCAATACCAGATTAATATCTTATTTTTGCAAGGTAAAGACCATTTGGTGGAGCAGGTCTGATTTTATGCTCTTTTTTTAAAGAGAGTTGCTCTTGTATCTCTTGTTTTTTGAGTTGTAAAAGTGCCCCAACCATCAATCTAATTTGACTTCTTAAAAATCCATTGGCTTCAAAGTAGAGAATGTGACAATCTTTATATCTATAATAAAAAGCTCTGTATATAACTCTTTGTGTAGAGTTAATATCACTACCTGTTTTCATAAAACCGCTAAAATCATATTCGCCTTCAAAAAGTTTTATGTTTTGTTTTATCTCTGCAAGTGCTGCGTTTGGAAGAAATGTTACAAAATCACTCTCAAAAGGATTACTCTCTTCTGTTTTTATGATGTATCTATATACTCTTTTTTTTGCACTGTATCTTGCATGAAAGGAATCATCTACTGTTACAATTTTTTTGATTATGATGGAAGAGGGAAGCATCTGATTTACAACGCGTTTAAGCTTTGCTAAATCTCTCCAATACTTAGGCAGAGAGATATGGCATACCTGTCCCGTTGCATGGACTCCTTTATCCGTACGCCCACTTGCTATAACCTTGTCATTAATGCCAAGTTGATTGAGAACCTGTGTTACATTGCCAAGTATGGTGTTGCTTGTCTCTTGCTGCGTTTGAGAACCAAGAAAATGGGTACCGTTGTAGGCAAGAGTAAATGCAACTTTCATTAGAATTTATTGACTATGGTCTTACGGTAAATAAAGTAGGTTACTGCAAGCCAAGTGAGTGAGAGTGCTGGGATTGTATAAAAATGTAAGATGCTTTGCAACCCAACTGTAACACCATAATAGAGTGCAATAGAGATAAACAGGTACAAATAGACACGAGATTTTTGATGTCGTACCTGTACAACACCTATGGCTATAACAATGAAAAGAGAAATGATAGGAAAAAGACTTAGTAGTGTATCTGTTATAAACATTTTAACCTTATTTTTATGTCTATATTTTGAAAGCCAATATTCAAGAGGTTCTTCATAGGGATCAAGATGTGTTTTTAATGTATCATTAATCATCATTGTTTTAAAATTAACTTGAGAGAGTTTTTTGGTTGAATAACTGTATCCCTCTCCATTTGTAAGTTTTAATCTAAGTATTCCTGAATCATTTATAATTTCTGCTTTTTTCGCAGAAATAAGTATCTCTTCTTTTCCTTTTTTATTGAATAAAAAGACCTTATAGTATGTTCCATCATCTTTCTTCCCTCCAAGATAGAGTAGCCAATCTCCAAAACTATTTCCAAATTCACTTGCTGCAAGATTAAATTTTGCTTCACTTTTTTTATATGAAACAAAATTTCTTGATAATACAGTAGAGTGCGGAAAGAGAACGAAAAAATCAAATGCTAAAATTATACTAAGTAAAAAAGCAGGTTTAAAGAGTGTTTTTATAAGGAACTTGGGTTCGATTCCAAGGGCAAACAGAACAATAATTTCATTGTCGTTTGAGAGTTTAAAGAGTGAAAGCGTTGCTGCTATAAAAAATGTTATGGGCAGGGTATAGAAAAGAATTTGAGGTAGTACAAAAAGATAGAGTTTGGTCATTTCCCAAATAGTCAGTTGAATTATTGCAGTATAAGCTGCTAGTTTTATCAAAAATATGACAGAAGCTATGGCAAAAAGAGGTAAAAATATAGATAAAAACAGCGTTGAAAGGTTTCTAAGTATATATTTTTGAAGTCTATCCATTTGTAAAAACTCTTTTAATAATTAGCATTGATATAGGCTGCAATAGGAGTGTCTAGCATATATACTATAAAAGTAGCCATTGCTAAAAAAGGTACAAAAGGAACACGCTGTTGCTCTTTTGAACCTTTCACTGTATAGAGCATAACTGGCATTGCCAAGAGTGCTGAGAGAAATATGGCAACGAGCCCTAGTTTTACACCAAGCAAGGCACCCATAGTAGCTGCGACCATAATGTCACCTTCGCCCATTGCTTCTATAAATGGAGATCTGTCGAAGTGTTTATTCCAAGAGGTTTTTGTCTTTATCCCTGCTCTGTACACTGAAGATGTCAGGTAGTAAGAGAGTGAGAAACGCAGGAGAGTAAAGCCACCTGCAAAGAGGAGGGCATTTTGAAAATTGTTAAAAAGTCCTGTTATGCTCCATGCTCCAAAAATAGCAAAAAAGATTGCTAAAAGATTAAGTGAATCAGGAATCATTTTGTATTTTAAATCTATTACAGAGAGTGCTAAAAGCATTAAAAAACTCATTCCTATAAAGAAAAGAGGTAGGCTAAGAGAGTACTTGTAAACAAGTGCGGTGAAAATAACTCCTGAGAGGAGTTCGATAAGTGGATATTGTATAGAAATTTTATTGGCGCAATAGGCACATTTTCCTTGTAAAAATATCCATGAGAGTAGGGGAATGTTATGCCATGGTTTAAGTTTATGACCACATGATGTACAGTGTGAAGCACCAAAAACGACACTCTCATCTTTTGGAATGCGAAGAATAACTACATTTAAAAATGAACCAAAAACTATGCCTAAAATAAATCCTATAAAAAGTTCCATTATTTTAAACCTCCAAATCTACGCTCAATTTGTGTAAATTGCTTAACAATTTTTTGTAAATCTTTAGTTGTAAAATCTGGCCAGAGTTTATCGATGAAAAAGAGTTCTGCGTAAGCCGCCTGCCACAAAAGAAAGTTTGAAAGTCTCGTATCTCCACCTGTTCTGATGAGAATATCGACATCAGATTTACAATCAAGTGCATTACTAAGCATCTCACTTGTAATCTCTTTTGAAGATTTTTTAAGTGAATTTACTGCACGGAGTATCTCGTCTTGTGCTCCATAATTAAGTGCTAAACTCTGTACAAGTCCATCGCAGTGAGCTGTTTTTTCTTCTACCATTTTTATGGTTTTTTGCAGGGATTTTGAAAAGGCTCTTATATCGCCTATTGGCTCAAATTTTACATTGTTCTCAAGGTAAGAGGGAAGTTCATCTTTAAGATATTTATCGAGTAATCGCATTAAAAATTCAACTTCTAAACGTGGTCTTTTCCAGTTTTCTGTAGAAAAAGCATAGAGAGTGAGTCGCTCTATCTCTTCACTGTTAGAGCAGTAAGTTGTGATTTCTTTGACGACTTTTGCACCTGCTTCATGACCTTTGACACGTTTTTTTCCTTGCATCTCTGCCCATCTGCCATTGCCATCCATAATGATTGCTATATGTTTTGCTTTATTCATTTTTTACTCAGATAATTTTTTTGAGTGTGAGATAATTCTGAATGAAAGGGTTAGTTTGTCACTTTGAAGGAGTAAAATATTTTTATCATTTGTGATAAACTCTATCTCATTTACATCAGTTCCAAAACTTGAAGAGTCTTTGAGTAGATTAAGACAAACTGCATCAAGATTTTTATTTTCAAGCATATTGACTGCGTTTGACTTTGCCTTCTGCTCATCCATCTCAGCTTTAAAACCTATCACAGTGATGCCCTCTTTATCAATTGTATTTAAAATATCAATATTTTTTTTCAAAGGAAGCTCCCAGCTCTCGCCCAAAGACTCTTTTTTGAGTTTTCCATCTTGTGGAAACTCTGCAATATAATCACTTACAGCCGCCGCCATAAAAAGAAAAGGTCTTTTTTGAATAATATGTATATGCTCATCTCTTACAAGTGTTGCTTTTGAGAGTTTGCCTTTTTTTGCAATACGTACTGAATCGGTGAGGTACTCGAGCATCTCTGCTGTGCTTGCAACATCAATTTTGTGCATATTTTCAGGTAAATTTTCATCAAACCTTGTAGCAATAAGGTTTACATCTGCACCTTTTAAGTAGAGTGCCGTAGCTAGAGCAGAGGCCATTTTTCCACTTGAAAAGTTTGAAATGTAGCGCACTTCATCTATTTTTTCTACCGTTCCTCCACCGGTAATGATAACCCGTCTATCTGTCCAGTACTCTTCTTTTAGAAGTTCTCTACTTGTTTGGTAGAAAATATTTAGAGGCTCTGCCATCGCTCCATCACCTATAGTTTTACATGCGAGTTCTTTTGTCTGTGTCTCTAGTATTGTGTAATTTGCTATGCCAAGCATTTTAAGATTTGCCTGTGTAATAGGGTTTTGAAGCATATTTGTATTTGCCGATGGTGCTAATATTTTCATACCGTTAAAGGCAAGGGCTGATTGGAGTAGAATGTTGTCTGCTATTGCATTTGCAAGTTTTGCAATGGTATTTGCAGATGCTGGAGCAATGACCATAATATCTGCCCATTCGCTGATTTTAATGTGGTTATGTTCATTTGCCCAAGACTCATTGGTATCATCAAGCACTCTGTTTGATGAGAGTGTCTCAAATGTAAGAGGGGTTATGAATTTTTTTGCAGCAGGAGTCATTACAACTTTTACTTCTGCACCTGCTTTTACGAAATATCGTAAAAGTTCAAGAGATTTGTAAATGGCAATGGAACCTGTCACGCCAAGGAGAATCTTTTTGTTTTTAATCAAATCTACTGGTATATTCATAATAGCTCCCTCGTTTATCTGTCTGTATTTTATCAAAAAATTCTTAGTCTTTACAAAAATTGTTACGAGAGTAAACATATTTGTAAGGTTGTTCCAATAATTGGGACTATAAATATTAAATTTTATATCTATGCACTAAAATTAATGCAATATAAACAAAGGTAATAAATATGACAAAAACCCTCTTAGAAAATATTGACAATATTCCACCGCTTCCAGAATCAGTACAGGAAGTTGAGCGTGTTTATAATAATTCAGATTCTACACTTGATGATATGCAAAAAGCGATAGAAAAAGATCCAATACTTACAGCAAATATACTGCGTTTAGTGAACTCTCCTGCATATGGTTTGAAACATCAAATCACTGATCTTAAGCAAGCTGTCTCTCTTCTTGGAAAAGATACTATTAGAACATTTGCATTAGGAAGTGTTTCCAATGATTTTGAGATAGATCTCTCACCATATGGTATGACAAAAGAGCAGTTTGCAACAGCGTGTGACAAACAGCTCTCTTTAGTTGTTAATTGGCTTCGTAGAACTGAAGGGCAAAACCTTTCTCTTTTAGCTCCTGCTGCGTTTTTGGTAGATTTAGGACGTGTAATAATTTCTAAAACACTACTTGAAGATAATAAAGCTGACATTATAGAAAAAGCACTTTTAGCAGGTGAAGATATTTCAAATGCTGAAAAAACTGCCTGTGGTGCGCAAACGACTGATGTTACAGCAACACTTTTTCACAGATGGAATCTTGACCCTGAAATAGTACATATCATTCGCTATAGTGATGATCCAGAAGGTGCAACACCAGATGAGCAGAGAATGGCAGCAGAGTTAAAAGCTGTTCGTGAAACTGTTATGCCAAACGGTGAGATAACCGATGAATCGATTGCCACTGCAAAGAATACTATAGAAGAATTTGGACTTGATATGGCAAGTTATGAAAAAGCTCTTGAAAAATTGATGGACGCGTAGTCTTTGATATTTGATCCACAAAAAAACGAGATGTTTGGAGCAAAAACAGTCTCGATTTTTATTGTTGTTATGTTAATTATTTACTATGTAGTATGGAGATTTTTTTTACAAGAGGGTGGTCATCCCTCTGTGCAACAAGAGATCTCTTCTTCTAAAGAAGTGCAGCATGCGCACATTTTAAAGGGAAAGTGAAATCTACTTTTTACCAAAAAATTTGTAGTAGAAGTTTTTAATGGTTTTGAGTTTTGTTCGGCTAAGAGCCAGTGAGCCTTTCTCAACTGTGCCACTTGTTACTGTAGTACCTGCTGCTATCATGACATCATCTTCAATGGTGAGAGGTGCTACGAGTTGTGAATCAGAACCTATGAAGACATTTTTACCAATGATGGTTTTGTACTTGTTAATGCCGTCATAGTTACAAGTGATGGTTCCTGCACCTATATTTGTTCCCTCATCTATCTCTGCATCACCCAAATAACTTAAATGTCCTGCTTTTACCCCTTTAAGTGTCGCTTTTTTCACCTCTACAAAGTTACCAATGTGTGTATTTTCTATGTT
The DNA here is from genome assembly GCF_026991475.1 of Sulfurimonas sp. Classification (GTDB taxonomy): domain Bacteria; phylum Campylobacterota; class Campylobacteria; order Campylobacterales; family Sulfurimonadaceae; genus Sulfurimonas. Next base: position 12,961 of record NZ_JALXBK010000012.1, read on the forward strand.
TGAGAGAGGACGAAGATGTGCCATTGGACCACAATCTGAATTTTTCATAATGCTATCTTCTACAACACTACCTGCTTTTATATGAGAATTGATGATGTGAGAGTTGCCTGTAATTCGGCATCCATTTTCAACAATACACTCTCCCTCAAACGCAACACCCTCTTCGATATAGATAGTCTCTGGAAGTTGCATTGTTACACCTGCTTGCATCCATCTATTTCTGATGCGTCTTTGCATAATAACTTCTGAATCAGCTAAATCTTTTTTAGAATTTACACCCTTAAAATGCTCTTCATCAACAAGAATTGGCACAACAGTTCCCTCTTCCTCTTTTACCATAGCTACAACATCTGTGAGGTAGTACTCTTTTTGGGCATTGTCATTGCTTAGTTCTGGAATGTATCTCTCTAAAATTACTTTTGAAAAAGCATATATACCTGCGTTCACAGTTGTTGTATTGAGCTCTGCTTCATCGGCATCTTTTTGCTCAACTATATACTCCACACGGTCATTTCTGATAATAACCCTGCCGTATCCGTCTGGATTTTCAAGATCAAATATACTCATAATTACATCAGCTTGTATCTCTAAAAATCCGTGGAGTGCTTCAGCCGTGATGAGCGGCATATCGCCATTGAGGACTAAAACTTTGTCATTTTTTGGCTCTACATTCATCATAGCACCGCCAGTTCCTGGAAACTTATTGGCATCTTGTGTGACAAAGTTAATGTTGTCGAAGTAGCTGCTTATCTCTTTAATGACAGCCTCTTTTTGATGTGCTACTACAACAGTAATATCATCAGAAATTTTCAATGACTCTTTGATGATATGATAAAGCATAGGCTTGCCACTTATAGAGTGAAGGACTTTTGCCTTGTTTGATTTCATACGACTGCCTTTTCCAGCAGCTAAAATTACTATACTTATATTCTCTTTCATCATTTATTTATTCCTCTGTTTATTCATAGTTTATTTTTGTGACATTATAACATTTATTTTTTTAATCTATTACGCATTTTATCGTAAATAAAAAGTGTTGCAAGTATGCCGACAACAGTTCCTGCGATGATATCGCTGATAAAATGGTCATCTGCCAAAATTCTTCCGCTTGCAAATGTGATTCCTAAAATTATCCAAAGGTAAAGATAGCGAGGAAAGAGCAGATACATAACTGTAAATGTGGTAGCGATGGTAACAGTATGTCCTGATGGAAATGAAGCATACGTGGTATGATGATGAAACATCGTAATATAATGATATTTTAGTTGTGCAAAAAAGCCCTTGTCATAGTTTTGAAAGAGTAAAAATCCATACTCCTCAGGAGAATGATGTAATCCTACTGGACGAACTCTTGAAAATATCCATTTTAGTAGTATACTCACAAGACCTGAAAAAATATTTGCATAAAAAAGAAAGAGAAATCTATTTTTGTAAAGCTCAGTATCTTTAATATATTTAAAAAATAAAAATCCTAAAAGACCAGCTCCAATATACCATTGAGATTCTCCTGTAAGACTTAAAAGTTCTCCAAAATGATGGAATGTTTCTCGATGTATATAAAAATATCTAGCGACAGGCTTATCAAAAAAATTGTAACTAATAATTATAAGAGGAATTGCAATAATAAATGCCGTAAAAAACAGTTTTTTAGTTAATTTCATTTAAGTCCTTGAAAGTTTTTACACATTACTAGATTGATAGTATTAATTTTATGATTTGAAATATTGATGTCAAAGCTCTCTATTGGATAAACTTTGTCACATTTCATAGTAGAAGCTATATTTTTATGGAAAAAATGCGTGTTAATGATTATCATATCTTTTCCTTTCTTGTGCTTATCCTCCCAAAAGTCAAACTGATCTTTTTTATTGTCAAGTAGATAGACTTTTGAAGAGTATTTGCGGTCATAAAACATAGCTCGAGAAGCAAGTGTCCAATTTGTAACAGCTAGTGCCTCTTTTTTATCATTAGTTATCACTGCGTTTGCACGCTTCATAATTGTATTCCAACCATAAATATCTCTATGAATTGATTGATAATTTGGCTGTGGAATGAATTTGAACACAAGCTCTGCATAGGCAAGTATACTAATAAAAAGTCCAAAAATGATGGCATATTTAACATATTTTTTAGAAATATCTAGCATATAGTAAGTACCTAATGGAATAAAAAGTAGATAAAAGAGTGCCGACCAGTGAGGGAGGGCAGTTTTATAGAGTGAAGCATAAGTGAAAAATGATATAAGTGTTAAACCAAAGAGTCCAGAAAGAAAAATGGTATCATTTTTGCTAAAAAATGATTTGTATAGTCCATAAAAAGCTAAAGGAACAAGCAGAGGATTATATGCTCCAAACTGTGTTGCTATTGATTTAAAAAAGCCACCCCAATGAATATGTTTACTTCCCACAACATGAGAACTTTGGTAACTAAAACTAATCCAGTTATGTTGGATATTCCAATAAAGAACTGGAGAGATAAGGAGAAGTGCAATGAGTATAGTGAGTAAAAGTTTGGGTGAGTAAAAGAGTTTAAATTCTTTTTTTATTAAAAAATAGAGAATGATAGGAATGATAAAGAGTACTGCTGTATATTTACTTAGTCCCGCAACTCCTAGCAAAATACCTAGAATAATCCAATTTTTTGTAGAGGGTTTTTTTTCAAGGTTAATCACTACAAAAATGATGGGAATAATTAGTAAAAAGAGCAGGGTATCTGGCATAAGCATTAAAAAGAGTGCATTAAAAATAAAAGAGGCATAGAGTGCTAAAACCGCTATGAAAGTTTTTGTAGCATTTTTATTTATATTATAGATAAGTTTATATAAAAATAGGGATGTAAAAAATCCAATAACTACTGCACTAACACGAGCGCCAAATTCATTGAGTCCAAAGATAGAAGTAAAAATATACTGTGTCCACCCAACAAGCGGAGGGTGGTCAAAGTAGCTCCAATCAAGATGAATACCATAAAGGACATAGTGTGCTTCATCGACACCAAGACCAACATGAGGTGCTATAAGTAGTCTAAGAATAGCTACAACTGTAATGAAAAGAAGAAAACTTCTATGTTCTTTATTTAGAAAGTTCATCAAGTTTAAATTTCAGTGTGTTAAACACCAAATCAGGTGTAATAATTTTGATACATTGGTTATCACTACAAGGTGTTTTTCTATGGTTAGAAGCACTTACACAAGGACTACAAGCCATTCCTGCAAATATTGGTGTGCTTGGCCCTAATGAGCCATATAGTGCTGGTGTTTCAGGTCCAAAAATTACAAAAGTATGCATGTTTGTAATTGAAGCAAAGTGTGCAGGACCAGAGTCGTTTGTAAGCATAAATGCACTTACACTGTAAAGTGCAGGAAGTTGTAAAAATTTCACACCTCCTGCGAAGTTGATACAGCGTTTGTCTCCTATATAGTCAGCAAGAAGTTGTGCTCCATCTTTTTCAGATGGGGCACCGGTCAGTAGGACAATGGCGTCTTTATTGTAAGCTAAAATCTTTTTGATGACCTCACCATAATTTTCCCTGTCCCATCTTCTTTGTGGCAGTAGGTCTGAAGCATTTGAGTTTACTAAAATTACAGGATTTTTCTCTCTGTCAAACCCTTCGTACATATCTGTAATTATGGCAATAACAGACTCTTTCTCTTCATCACTAATAACTGCTTTTGCAATTTGAATCTCTTCATCAGGGATGATGCGCTTTGTAAAGGGAAGTTCCTGCTTTTCACTAAGAAGTGCATCCACTAAAGCGATGAAGTTTTTAGCAATATGTTGATGTGGATTGTACGCTACTTTATGTGTTAAAAAATCACCACGGTAAAGTCCTTCATTATGAAAAGCGTGAAAACCAACACGGTTTGATGCACCGCTGGCAGCTGTTAAAAGGGCTGTAAAACGGGAGAAAAGCTCTAAATCGATCACGGAGTCTATCTCTTTTTCTCTACACCATTTTAAAAACTCTAAGGAAGTTTGTGCAATTTCAACTATGCCGCTCTCATCAATAGTAAATATATTTTTTTCAGGTACAGTTTCAAGAAGTTGCAATGAGACTTTGTTCTTTGAAAAGATTACAAAAAAGAGTTCTCCTTCAATATTTGCTTTGAGTTTACGCATGGCTGGATCAACTAAAATAGCACTTCCCATCTCTGAGAGCTCTATAAGTAGTACATTTCTAGGTTTTTTTTGTTTTGGTTCTACAAAAAAATCATATGTTTTTTTTATAAGAGTACCAGTAAATGCAAGTGGAATCCCTGCATAATGGTCAATGTTTCTCATAGTATTTACATTCATTTTTTTTCCTCCTGTGTTATTTTTTTATTTTTTATCCAGAAGTAAGAGCCTGGTAGTGCACCGATAATAAGTAGTAAACCATATAAAATACTCATAGCTAAAACTTTAGTCGAATCTGCACCTACAAGCATAAAAATTCCAACCATTGCACCTTCACGAATTCCCCAGCCCGCTAATGAAACAGGGACTATAGTGAGTAAAAATACGGGTGGCACGGCAATAAGAAGCATTTGAAAACTTAAATGTGCATTGATACTTAAAGCAATTCCATATATTGTTAAGACAGATAAAAAATGCACAGCAACTGAAATAGAGATATGTTTTACAAGTACAGTTTTTGAACTGTAGAGTTGATTGAGCCTTACTGAAAGCCTATGAAGTAGATTTAAAAATTTATATTTCGCTAAAAAGTTGATTTTTTCAAAAAGAAAAAGTGAGAAAAATCCTGCAATACCTGCGACTGAAATAAGGATGATAAGTCGTGAAAAATCTGAGGGAAACGTACCATAAAATATAATAGAAGCTATGAAGTTTAGTACAAGCAGTCCGACAAGACCAACAACTCTATCTACAAAAACACCATAAAATGCCTCTTTTTTATCATATCCTTTTCGTGTAAGGTCTATAATTCTTACTGCATCACCACCAATACTACTAGGTAGTACTTGATTGAAAAATGTTCCTTTGAAATAACTTTGTACATAAAAAGAGAGACGCTCTTTAAAAACAAGTAATTTTGAAATTTTAAACCATCTGTATGCGGCAAGATAAGTACTTCCAAGTTGCATAATAAGAGCGAGTAGAATCCATCCACCATGACTTTTTGCTAAAATAGCCCAAAGCGTTTGGAAATCTATTTTCTGAAAAAGAAAGTAGAAAATTGCGATAGTTATAAGTAGTTTAATTATATTTTTCATCGAGTACCATATTGTAAAGTAAAAGTATTTTATCAAAAAGTTGATTAATCTTTAGTAAATTACTTTTTTATAAGAGCAGATACTCTATAGAGATAAAAAACTCTACAATTAGGGACAACTACATTTGTATCCATAAGTTTAACATGTTTGTACAATACTAAGTCATTTTTTTAAAAATATTACTTGTAGAATGATGAAGTTGACATGCAAAATCAATATAGGGATAGACTATAACTAATACGATTAGTATTTCTGTGTAGAATTTAATATTAGTTAATATATCCATCTTTTTAATAAGTTATGAGAAGTAAAAATAGTAGTGACTAGAACTGCATTGAGTGCTGTTTTTTCATTACTAAGTTCTTTTGTAAATGAAAATACATTTACAAGTCGAATACCCCACTCACTTTGTGATATATGATTTGTTAGCCAAATCATTAGAGTAATCATAGGTGGATGGTAATAGTAACCAGCTTGGAGATGATGACTCTATATACAGTAGTAAGCTTCATCCCTATGAAGAGGTATAAAAGCGTTGTAAATAGTAGAAAAGATTGCCATTAAAATGATAAGGGTGTAAGCAGATTTTTTTGTTGAACGGTAAAGCATTTCAAGCATAATTGTATTTAATTCTCAATAATTGTGATGACATTATACAACAAAAGATATTTTTTTGATTTCTTGTGGTATTATAATGAAATTATAAATTTCTATAAGGTTTTTGAATGGATTTAGGTACGGTCATTGGTATTGTTTTAATTATGGCGCTTTTACTTGGCTCTATGGTTATGGGTGTTGGTATTGGTGCGTACATTGATATACCTTCTGTCCTTATTGTTGTTGGTGGTAGTATCGGTGCTTTGATGATTTCGTTTAAACCAGCTCAAATGAAGCAGTTTGTTAAAGTCTTTATGAAAGCAATTAAGCCAGGTGAAGAGGATGTTGGTGAACTTATAAAAAAACTTGTGGAGTTTGCGACAAAAGCTAGAAAAGATGGAATTCTTGCGTTAGAGGGTGATGTTAATGATGAGGAGAATGCATTTTTAAAAAAAGGGCTCTCTATGGCCATTGATGGCAGTGAGCCTGATACTATTCGAGAACTTCTTGAAATTGAGATGGAGCAGACAAGTACTCGACATAAAATCCATGGTTCTATTTTTAACCAGTGGGCTGGGCTTGCAGGGGCAATGGGAATGATTGGTACACTAATTGGTCTAGTTGCAATGCTTTTAAATATGGCAGATCCTTCTGCTATTGGTCCTTCAATGGCGGTTGCTCTTCTTACGACGATGTATGGTGCTATGATTGGTAATATTTTTGGAACTCCTATATATAATATTTTAACCATTCGAAATGATGAAGAGACAACAGTGAAATCGATGATAGTTGAAGGTATTATGTCTATTCAAGCAGGTGATGCACCGAGAGTTTTAGAAGCGAAACTACTTGCTTATTTAGCTCCGGCTGATCGTGTCAGTCAATTTGACTAATGAGTATTTGTAATGGCTAAGAAAAAATGTCCAGAGTGCGAAGAGTGTCTACCTGCTTGGCTAGCTGCGTTTGGGGATTTAATGTCTCTTCTTCTATGCTTTTTCGTTTTACTTCTCTCTATGTCAAGTATGGATGCAAAAAAGGTAAGTGAAGCTATTGGCTCCCTCTCTGGTGCTATGAGTGTCTTAGAAGGTGGAACACAAACTGAAATTTCAACAAAAAGAATGCTTGAAGCTACTCCTATTGATTCTCAAGATGAGACAAGTGATACTGTAAATAGAATTAAGCAAGCTGCCGGTGATGCTAATGAGATGATGGAACAGGCACAGACACCAACAATTACAGTGCGAGAAGCACAAGATGGATTTGTTATAAAAATGCCTGCTGCGCTTCTTTTTAAACCAGGGAGTGCAACTATTGAAAATCAAGATGCACTACTGTTTTTAAAAAGAGTAGCGCTTATTATTGAAGCTTTGCCACAAGATATGCGAGTGGATGCACAAGGGTATACAGATAATGTAAAACCTGGTGCAGACAGTCCATTTAAAGATAACTGGGAACTCTCCGCTGCAAGGGCTATTGCTGTTGTACATGAACTTATTTTAGATGGTGTTGCTCCAAAAAGATTAAGTGCAACTGGATTTTCTCAATATCATCCTATTGCAACAAATGCAACAAAAATAGGTCGAGAAAAAAATCGTCGTGTTGAGTTACATTTTTATGGAAAGAAAAATGAAGAGCAGTCTAAAGTTGGTAAATCTATTTTAGATAAAACAGCAGGAACAAAATGATAAGAGTTTTTTTTGTTTTATTTGTGTTAAGTGCAGCTCTCTTTGGTGCAGATGCTGTCATTCCTACCTTAAATATGAATCTTTCTGCTCCAAAGACTCCTGAGCAGTTGGTTTCATCACTAAATGTTTTAGTAATTCTAACACTACTTGTACTTGCACCATCTATGGTTCTTGTGATGACAACTTTTACAAGGTTCATAATTGTCCTTGGATTTTTACGTCAAGCACTTGGAACACAACAAGTACCACCAACACAAATTCTTGTAATGCTGGCGATGATACTTACTTTTTTCGTGATGGAGCCTATTGGTACGAAGGCATATCATCAAGGTATTCAACCATATGTTGAAAAAAAGATAGGCTATGAAGAAGCATTTACGAAAACGGTATTGCCTTTTAAAAATTTTATGATTAGAAATACTAGAGAGAAAGATTTAGCACTCTTTTTGCGCATTAGAAAGATGAAAAATCCTAAAACTGTTGCTGATGTTCCTCTCTCAATTGTTATTCCCTCTTTTTTAATTAGTGAATTAAAGACTGCGTTTGAGATAGGTTTTTTACTCTTTTTGCCATTTTTAGTTATAGATATGGTTGTTGCTTCTATCTTGATGTCTATGGGTATGATGATGCTCCCGCCAGTAATGATTTCTCTGCCCTTTAAGATACTTGTTTTTGTACTTATAGATGGGTGGAACCTCATTATAGGCAATTTGATTGCTTCAGTTAAATAAGGAATGTAAATAAATATGGATTGTAAATATTTTGGTGAGTGTGGTGCTTGTAGAGTTTATGAAGGTGGTTATGAGGCACAATTAAGTAAAAAATTAGAGATTAATGAAGAGCGTTTTGCACCATTTTTTTCTGGCGATATTACTGTTTTTAAGTCACCAGATGAGCATTACAGAGCAAGAAGCGAGTTTAAGATTTGGCATGATGGTGATGTTATTCGCTATGCTATGAACCATAAAGAGCATAAGGGTGTTGTTTTTATTGATGAATGTCCACAGGTAAATCATTTTATTAGTAAGCTTATGCCAAAGCTTCTTGAGGGTATAGAAAGAAAAGAGATGGGTTATAAACTTTTTGGTGCTGATTTTTTAAGTTCTAGTAGTGGTGAGATTGTAGTCTCTCTTCTTTATCATAGACAGCTAGACAATGAGTGGCAAAAACTTGCACAGGAGTTAGCTGGGGAGCTTGGAATTTATCTTATAGGTCGCGCTAGAAAACAGAAGCTTGTCATAGGGCAGGATTATATTACTGAGACGCTAAATATTCAAAACCGAGCCTATAAATTTAACTATATTGAAAATAGTTTTACACAGCCAAATCCTCGCGTAAATGAGCAGATGGTTTCGTGGGCAATGGAAAATTTTGCAGATGCACAAGGAGATCTACTTGAACTCTATTGTGGTGCAGGAAATTTCACTATTCCTTTTGCAACGATTTTTGATAAAGTGCTTGCAACTGAAATCTCTAAATCTTCCATAAACGCAGCCAAAGAAAATATGCTTTTAAACAGTGTAGAAAATATAGAGTTTGTTCGTATGAGTGTTGAGGAGTTTGTTGGAGCACTCGATGGTGTTCGCGAATTTCGTCGAATGAAAGATATAGATATAAAAGCTTACAATATTAACTCCATTTTTGTGGATCCTCCTCGAAGTGGCATGGATGAGGCATCTTGTAATTTTAGTGCAAGATATGAGCATATACTCTATATATCTTGCAACCCTGAAACTTTAGTAAGAGATTTAGAAATTTTATCTAAAACGCATGATGTTGTAGCTATGGCACTTTTTGATCAATTTCCATATACACATCATGTTGAAATGGGTGTGAAACTCATTAAGCGAAAGTAATTATGAAAAAAATATTAATCATTAGTAGTGGAACAGTTGGTGAACATTTTATTAACAGAGTTATTCAGGCACACACTAGTGAAAATATTTATTATATAGTACAAACAAAAGCCAAAGAGTTTGAGAATGCTTCACCAGCAAGATTTAAATTTTACGAGTTTGATCCTACTAGTCTATATAAACTTTCTAATCTGCTTAAGATGGAGTTTATACAGGTAATTATTGCGATGGATTCGCAGATAGATGTTGAAAATAGCATTAAAAATATCCGCGCTGTAAAAAAACAGTTGCGTATTGTTGTACTAAATTTTTGGAATATGAAGAGTGAAGCTTCTAATGTTGTTTTAGTAAATACAAATGAGATATTGGCTTCACGTCTGTTGGATTACCTTCCAAATGTTCCTGTAATCGCTCAAAATGTAGGTGTGGGCGAGGGTGAAATAATGGAAGTTCTTGTCCCTTTTGGTAGTTCTTTTGTCTACAGGCATATTGGTGCGATTGAGCAGAAAAACTGGCGTATTGTTGCTATTTATAGAGATAGAAAACTTGTGATGCCCTCACGAAGAAGAATGATACAGCCAAACGATACACTTTTACTCGTTGGTGAACCTGCCGTTTTAAAGTCCGTTTACCGGGCAATTAAGCGTGAACTTGGACAATTTCCAGAGCCATTTGGAACTAATTTAATGCTCTATATTGATATGAATATTATAAACCATGAAACAATTACTGAACTTGTTGATCAAGCTGTATATGTTCATGAAAAGTTTAATCATGATTTGATTATTAAGGTTGTAAATCCGGGTAATATTGAAATTTTAGAGTACATTAAAAGTTTAAGAACTTTTAATATTATTGTAAATATTAAGTATGACAATCTAAATATTCGTAGTACATTTTTGAATGATGTGAGTAGGTATCATGTCGGTCTTGTCATTGTGTCATGTGAAATGTTTGCTGATTATTATGTAAGAAATTCTTTATATGAAGTACATCTGCCAGTGCTTAAGCTTTCTAAAAAATCGCTCTCAGGAGTAAAAGATGTCTCTTTAATTCTTTCAGATAACAGAGACTTGGAAAAAATTTCTGCTACAATTTTTGATATTTCAGAGCAGTTAAACCTTAATATAGAACTTTATAACTATATGAATGAACATCAGGAAAATAGAGAACAGGTGATTGAACATTTTAACAATCTTTCAACAATTTTTTCAAAATCAATTAAAATTTATAATGAAAGTGACAATCCTATTAGGCGCTTAAAGAGAAAAGAAAATTTTATACAAATTTTACCTTTTACAAATAAATTGACCCAAAGACATATTTTTTCTCTTTTTTCAACTGATAGTGAAAAACTCTACCATAAACTCGATGAGTATACTCAAATATTTATTCCTGTACAGATATAATTTAGCCATTTTTTAGTAAAAATTAAGTATTATCTAATATATTAAATTTTGGATAGATAATGCAAGTAAATATTCCCCTAAAACAGATAGTAGATAACTCTTATGATATAACAATTGATGCAATGCCAAAGATGCATTTTCATAAAAAAGTTGCGATTGTAACAAATCCGAAAGTTGCTGGTTTGCATTTAGCATATCTTTTATCAAAAATTAGTGCTAAAGAGCTCTATATCATTACAGTTCCTGATGGAGAAGAGTATAAGAATCAGGCTTCAATTGACACTATTTTAGAATCACTTTTTAATCACCGTTTTAACCGTAGTTCTCTACTCATTGCGTTTGGAGGTGGTGTTATAGGTGATATGACTGGATACGCTGCAAGTATTTATGAAAGAGGAATTGATTTTATTCAGATTCCTACAACATTACTCTCTCAGGTTGATGCAAGTGTTGGTGGTAAAACTGGCATGAACAATAGATATGGAAAAAATCTTATAGGTGCATTTCATCAACCCCAAGCCGTATATATTGACCCCATTTTTTTAGAAACATTACCAAAAAGAGAGTTTGCAGCAGGCGTTGCTGAAATAGTAAAAATGGCAGTTACTTTTAACAAAGATTTTTTTGAATTTTTAGAGCATGCTGATTTAAATGATAAAATTGTTCTACAAGAGGCTATTAAGCAGGCAGTAGAGACAAAAGCTGGCGTTGTTGCAAAAGATGAAAAAGAGAGAGGTTTACGAGCAGCACTTAATTATGGACATACTTTTGGTCATGTTATTGAGAGTCAAACGCAGTATAAGCGATATTTGCATGGTGAAGCTGTAGCTATTGGAATGGTAATGGCAAACAAAACGGCAGTAGCTATGGGTCTGATGGATGAAGATGAAGCACAGAGGGTTGAAAAGCTTTTACAAAAATATAGCTTGCCGACAGATTATGTTATTGAAGATGTAGAAGCTTTTTATGAAACATTTTATCTTGATAAAAAAAGTTTAGATGCAAGTGTGACCTTTATTATTCCACATCATCTTGGCGGTGTGAAAATAACTGATGCAGTGGATAAACATCTAATTTTGGATGTACTCAAAACTTTTAAGGCTTCTTAATGCAGTTGAAATTTTTTATTTTAATTCTTCTTTTTTTACAAACTTTATATGCGAATGTTGAGACTAATAGTAGTGTAGATAGTAATCTTACAAATGAAGAAGTTTTACTAATAAAGGCAAAACAAGAGTCTCAAAAATATGCAAAAATAAAAAAAGACAGAGATACTCTTAAAACTTTAAAAATGCAGATTTCAGATGAAAATATGTGGATAAAAAGTTATGCTTCTTATTTGACTGCAGTTGATGTAAAAAATAATCTTGATAAAATCAAGAAGAGAATAAAATATCTTTCTAAACATGCAAAAAATGTAAGTGATAAGTCAGAACTCAATGCACTTATTGATAAGCAAAAGATTTTAGCCACACAGGTGGATAATTTAAAGGGAGATTTTGCACTTGCTCCATTTTCAGAGCTTATAACACCTCCAAATATAGAAAAAATTCCTGAAATCAGTAATCCTTTTGATATTTTAGGAGGTTATTCTCTTATTAAAACTTTTGATGCGAATTTTGAAGAGTATAAAAAGAAAAAAGAGGCACTCCAAAATCTTATTAAAACATTGCAAACGCAGCTTAGAATATATAACCACTTAGCAATAATAGATACAGCTCATGATTACAAAAAAGATATAAAAAGACAAAAATTACAGTTAGAGATGTTTAGAAGAGCTCTAGATACTATGAATGTAACTATGAATGTTTATCAAAAAAGATTAGATGTTGCCGAGGTAAATATCCATAAAAGTATTAAAAGACAAATATATGGTCTCATCAAAATTACTATTATTATCTTTTTCATCTTTTTAATCTTCTTTCTTCTCAAATTGATAGTAAAGAAATATATTACTGATAATGAACGCTTTTATATGGCAAATAAAATTATTACTTTTGCCAACTTTACAATTATTATATTGGTGCTTTTTTTCAACTATATTGAGAATGTAAGTTACATTGTAACTATTTTAGGATTTGCTTCAGCAGGTATCGCCATTGCCATGAAAGATTGGTTTATGAGTTTGCTTGGTTGGCTTGTAATTGTTTTTGGTGGTAGTATTCATGTTGGAGACAGAATCCGTGTGGACCTAAATGGTATGAAATATGTAGGAGATGTATTAGATATTTCACTGCTGCGCATAACAATACTCGAAGATATTACGCTTACTTCAATTATGCAAAATCGTCGTGCTGGTAGAATTATTTTTATTCCTAATAATTATATTTTTACAAAAATGATAGCAAACTATACACATAACTCTTTAAAAACAGTCTGGGATGGAATTAAAATTACCATCACCTTTGACTCAAATCATAAAAAAGCAATGCATTTGGTCAAAGAGATTACCAAAAAATACTCTAAAGGGTATACTGATATTACAAGAAAACAGTTAAATAAATTACGACAAAATTATAGTCTAAAAAATACAAATGTTGAGCCAAGAATTTACTCATTTATTGCGCCAAATGGTCTTGATATTGAGGCTTGGTATTTAACAAATGCGTATGGTACTTTAACATTGAGAAGTGTTATATCGGCTGATATTGTTGATGCTTTTAATGCAGAAGATGATATTACCATAGCTTACCCTACACAAAAACTAAATGTCTCTATGCATAATGAAGATGCAATAGAACATAATCACGAGTTGGTATAAAATGAAGAAAAAAGTTTACTTTAAAACATTTGGTTGTCGTACAAATCTTTATGATTCACAAGTTATGATGAGTTCGCTCAAAGAGTATGACATAACAGAAAATGAAGATGAAGCAGATGTGATTGTTATAAATTCATGTACCGTTACAAACGGTGCAGATACGCATGTGCGTTCTTACATTTCACAGGTTGAAAAACATAATGGTGATGCGAAGCTCTTTTTAACAGGATGTGGTGCGCATACTAAAGGAGAGTCACTTTTAAAAGAGAATCGAATTCATGGTGTTTTTGGACAGAGTGAAAAGCAGAAAATCGATACATTACTTAAAAAAGAGCAGCCTTTTTACGAGCCAGGTGACTTAAATCATGTAGATGATATGGTGGTAGATGAGTTCATTGGAAAGAGTAGGGCATTTATAAAAATTCAAGAGGGATGTAATTTTCGCTGTTCTTACTGCATTATTCCTTATGTTCGTGGAGATGCAAGAAGTATGGATGAGTCACGAATTTTGGAGCAGATAACTAGACTTGCAAGCAATGGATTTGGAGAGTTTATACTTACTGGTACAAATGTAGGAAGCTATGGACAAGACAGAAGAACTTCGCTTGCAAAACTTATGAAAAGAATGTCTCAAATCAGAGGTGTACGAAGAATTCGTCTTGGAAGCGTTGAACCTATTCAAATAGGTGATGAGTTTAAAGAGATTTTGGATGAGCCGTGGATGGAGAAGCATATGCATATTGCTCTGCAACATACTTCACCAAAAATGCTTAAACTTATGAACAGACGCAATGTTTACAAACATGACAGAGAGCTTTTTGAGTTTTTAGCAGATAAGGGCTATGCAATAGGGACTGATTTTATTACTGGGCATCCAGGAGAGAGTGAAGAGCTTTGGAGAGAAGCTATGCTAAACGCAGCGGAGTTACCTTTGACGCATATTCATGCTTTTACCTATTCAAAAC
>NZ_JALXBK010000013.1 GCF_026991475.1 Sulfurimonas sp.
CACCATCTTTACTCATTGTTTCAAAAACATCTTTTGCAATTTTTGTTGATATTGTTTCATCATCTATCATTTTAACAAGTTGTGCTATCTGTTTTGGATTAAATTTTAAAGCTGCTAGTTCTTTTTGTTTTAACTCTCTTGCTACTTCATTTGTTACAATATTTGCAATATTTATAGGACTGGCATGTTCAATAAATGCTTCTTCAAAAAAATCAGATAATTTTTTATCACGAGCTAGAGTATTTGCCACTTCTGCGTTAAGCTTTAAATCTTTTGTATATTTATCAAAAAGAGCTTGTTCCTCTTTACTCATTGGTTCTACTTCACCATCAATCTGCACTTGTTTATTTTTTTGTTTTGGTTCGCTTTTTTTTGCTTTTGTCTTTTTAGCCCAGGAATCTTTTAATCCAACAATTTGATTAAAAACAGGTTTATCATCACTATAATCTACTGGATCTGCATAAAAGTACCCTATTCTCTCAAATTGAAATCTCTCATCAGGTTTTTCATGAATAATAGCTGGCTCAACAAGTGCATTTTTGATGATTTTCAGAGAGTCTGGATTAAGATCTTCTATACCTTCTGGTATTTCATTTTTAAAGAGTCTATCGTAAAGTCTTATCTGCACCTCTTTAGCATCTGTTGCACTTACCCATTGGATTGCACTTTTTACTTTGATGCCACTTGTATCAGCAGAACCACTTTTAGAGTCTGGATAATATTCTGCTTTTATCTCTGTAATATTTCCATTTTCATCTTTTAGTATCTCTTTACAACTAATAATGTAAGCATGTCTTAATCGTACTGCTTGATTAGGCGTAAGACGGAAGTAACCTTTAGGAGGATTTTCTTCAAAATCATCTCTTTCAATAAAAATCTCTTTTGAAAAAGGTAGCTTTCTCGAGCCATCTTTTGGTACATCATGTGGGTAGTATGGAGCATCTATCTCCTCAGAACCTTCATAATTTTCTATGGTAACTTTGATAGGATCAAGGACACACATAACACGAGGTACTTTTTTGTTTAAATCATCTCTTATACAAAATTCAAGCTGTGCAACATCAACCATAGAGTTTGCTTTTGCTATACCTATTTGATCACAGAAAGTTAAAATAGACTCGGGAGTGTAGCCTCTTCTTTTATATCCTGCAATTGTAGGGAGACGAGGGTCATCCCATCCATTTACATAATTGCCTTCAACTAGCTCTAAAAGTTTTCTTTTACTCATAACAGTGTAGTTAATGTTGAGTCGTGCAAATTCATACTGATAAGGACGAGGTGGTTTAAGTTCTAATGTATCTAATACCCAATTGTAAATATCACGATTATTTTCAAACTCCAATGTACAAATAGAGTGCGAAACCCCCTCTATGTAATCAGAAAGACAGTGTGCAAAGTCATACATCGGGTATATTGCCCACTCATCTCCTGCTCTAAAGTGATGGACATTTCTAATACGATATAAAAGAGGATCTCTCATCTTCATATTTGCTGCACTCATATCTATTTTAGCACGAAGTACATGCTCTCCATCGCTGAATTCACCATTTTTCATACGCTCAAAAAGGTCTAAATTTTCTTCAACAGTGCGATTAGCATATTTACTGCGTTTACCCACCTCTGTAACAGTTCCACGATACTCTCGTATCTCCTCTTCTGTTAAACTATCAACATAGGCTTTTTCCATTTTAATAAGTTTAATTGCATAAGCGTGTATCTGAGAAAAATAATCAGAAGTAAAGTACAAATCTTCACCCCAATCAAACCCAAGCCACTTTACAGCATCTTCAAGCGCTGCAACATATTTTGTATCTTCTTTTGTTGGATTTGTATCATCCATTCTTAAATTACAATGACCATGATAATCACGAGCTATACCAAAGTTTATAGATATAGACTTAGCATGTCCTATATGTGGAAACCCATTTGGTTCAGGTGGAAATCTTGTAACTATCTCTTTATATTTACCTGATTGTAAATCATTTTCAACTACTATACGTAAAAAATCTTTTTTCTTGCTCATTATTGTTATACCTTTTATTTAAGAGCTGTATTTTAACAAATGAGAGCTTATAATTAATCAAAATTTTGTTAAAATTACAAAAAAATATTTAGGAATTTTAATGCTACGATTTGCGTTTAGCCCTACTGATGATATGAATATAGAAGAGTTGCGAGTTGCTCTTTTTAACTATATCTTATCAAAACAAAAAAATGAAGATTTTATTGTCCGTATTGACAATATAGATAAAGAAAATCTTGTAGAATCAAAGGAACAGGAGACATTGGGTTTATTAGCTCTTTTTGGCATAGAGTATTCTCAAGCTCTCTATCAGAGCCAAAATGTCCGTTTTCACTCTGCCATGGCACTTGATTTACTCCATAAGAAAAAAGCATTTTCATGTTTTTGTTCTGATGATTGGTTAGATAAAAAGAGAGAAGAGGCAAAAGAGAAAAATGAAGCATATCACTATGATGATGCTTGTCGTAATTTGCCTGCAGAACTTGTCATTGACAATACAGCTCCCTTTACAGTGCGAATTGCAAGACCAGATAAGCCAATAATAAATGTTGAGCCTGATAGTGTTGATAGTTTTATTATAATGAATAAAGATAAAACACCTACGGCAAATTTTGCTGCGGCAGTTGATGATATGCTCAGTGACATCTCTGCGATTGTTTCTCAAAAGAAACACCTAAATGATACAGCAAAACAGATTCATGTAAGAGATGCTCTTGGTTATGACAAAGAGATAAAGTATATATATCTTCCTGCCATTGAAAACGAAAAAGCAATAAGCGTAAAACAGCTTTTAGAAGAGGGATATTTACCAGAAGCTATTTCAAATTATATAATATCAATTACAATTAAGACACCGAAAGAGATATTTAAGCTTAATGAAGCCAAAGAGTGGTCACTAGAGAGTGTTTCAGACTCTCCTGCTCACTTTGATATTGAGATGCTAAAACATATAAATCAAGAACATCTGAAAATGATGGATGCAAAGGAACTTTCTCGCTATGTTGGTTTTGCTGATGCAGATATTGGAGAGTTGGCAAAAATTTATCTCCAAAATGTCTATACAACAAAAGAATTGAAGACAAAAATAGCTCCTATTTTTGAACAAAAAGAGATTCCTCAAGAATTTTCCAAACAAATTCTCACTATAAAAGAGAGTATTAAAAAAGCACCCTACTTTGAAGAGTATGATGAGTTTAAAAAGTATCTTATGAATGATACTGGATTACAAGAGGAGGATTTTCTGAAACCTTTAAGCATTTTACTTACAAACGCAGAAGATGATTCAGATTTATCTAAAATATATAAATATTTGAAAAACTACTTAGGAGAAATTATAAAATGAGTGCAATTATAGAAATCATACAAGGTATTGGTGGTATTTTTATCACTTTAATTAATGTTTATATTTGGGTGATTATTATTACAGCGCTTTTAAGCTTTGTAAACCCAGATCCCTACAATCCCATTGTCCAGTTCCTCTATAGAGTAACTAATCCAGCATATAGTTTTGTGCGAAGATTTATGAGAACAGATATGAGTGGCTTGGATTTTGCACCACTTATTATTATTATTGGACTGCAAGTTATTGTAGTTATATTGTCTACTCTACTTTATAAGCTCTAAATTTTTAAATAACAGTAGCCTTGAGCTATTGTTGTTATCTTTAATCTGCAGTTTCAAGTTACCTTCTACTTTATTAAATGTCACTAAATAGTATTTTAGCCACGCTGCGTTTAGGGATGTTAATTTTGTAAACCTATTTGTATTTGTAAGTGTTTTTACTTGAAGAGGTTTTTTTGAATTAAGTAAAAATTGAATATCTTCACTCTTTGAACCCTGTATAAATAGAGATACATAAAAATATTCATCTCCATGGAACTCTTTTTTATCAACATTATTCAAATAAAGAGCAGTAACAATTCCCGTTACACTGTTTGCATTTTTCATTTTTGAACTTTGAATTTGCTCTACACTTAGTGCTTGCTTTTTTGTAATATTGAAGTCATCAAAAGCATTTTTGTTAGCACAAGCACTAAATGAGATGATTGATAGTAAAAGCATGATGTAAATTTTCATTTTATACCCTGTTTTTGTGAGAATTATATCTTAATTAAACTCTTCTTTTGTATAATAAGATAAAATTAAATAAAAGTTGTATATTGAATAAAAGATTAGCTGTTGCATTTACCGGACCTTCTAATAGTGGTAAAACTACCTTGATTTTAAAGGTGGCTAGAAAACTCATTCATGAGCATAAATTAGAAGTCGCCATAATAAAGCATGACCCAAAAGATAAAGCCCGCTTTGATGTTGAAGGAAAAGATAGTTATAAGTTTAGTGATACTGGTGCAGAGGTTATCGTTACATCTCCAAACCGTACAACTTACTTTTCACAAAAACATTGTGAACTTGATGAAATGATAAGACTGTTTGATAAGTTTGATGTTCTACTTGTTGAGGGGTTGAAAAATCTACCTCTACCGCGAATTAGTATTTTTAGAGATACAATAGATAAAGATTACTTTCCATATATGAATGCTTTAGCTGTAGATAACTCTGTAAACTTAGATGAGTATAAAATTCCAGATGAAGTAAGTGTATTAGATTTAAACTCTGTAGATGAAGTTATATCTTGGATATTTAAAAACGCGAAAAAAATTTAAAAAAGGATACGATAATGGATGATATATTTGACGCAATACAAAAAAGTGCAAAAAGAATTAAAGATGTAATAGACACAAAAGATGTTGGTTACTCTCAAAAAGAGAATGCTTCAGGTGAAACGCAGCTAGAGTTAGACATTAAGTGTGATATGATAATTGAAGAGGAGTTCTCGAGAGTTGCTTGTATAAATACTATTGCAAGTGAAGAGAAAGAGCATGCCGAGACACTTCATAGTGATGGGCAATATTTCATTGCATATGATCCTCTTGATGGTTCATCTTTAATAGATGTAAACTTAAGTGTCGGTTCTATTTTTGGTATTTATGATGGTGGTTTTGGTGCTGAAAATATGGTCGCTGCTTGTTATGTTGTTTATGGACCTCGTGTTGAGATGGTTTTTGCACAAAACAAAACAAAACTTTATCTTCTTCAAGCAGGTGAATTTGAGTTTGTAAAAGAGATTCGTCTTAATGAAAAAGGCAAACTTATGGCTCCAGGTGGTACCCAGCAAAATTGGGAAAGTTACCACAAAGAGATGATAGACGGCTTTTTTAAAGAGGGTTATCGTCTGCGTTACTCTGGAGGAATGGTTCCAGATTTACATCAAATTCTTCTCAAGGGCGGTGGACTCTTTAGTTACCCTGCTACAAGTGACAAACCAAATGGTAAATTACGCCGTCTTTTTGAAGTTTTTCCTTTTGCGTTTGTATATAAAATAGCTGGTGGCGAAGCTACTAATGGGCATGAAGATTTAATGTCTTTAGGATATGCACATGTTCATGACACTTCACCATGCTTTTTTGGTTCAAAATATGAAACAACAAGAGTAAAAGAGGTTTATGCAAAAAATGCATAACAAACCAAAAGATAAGTTTGAAATATATCTTGATGAGATGATTATCAAAATACAAACTTGTCAAGAAGAAAAAAATCTCAACAGTTGCAGTGAGTGTGAACTTTTTTTGCAATGTGACTTAAGAGATGAATATATTAAAGCCGTATATAATAGTATGTCAAAAGGCGACACCGGCGGATTTGAATTTTAATTACAGGATAAAAAATTGAGTAAATATATAACTACACCTATATACTATGTAAATGGAGAGGCTCATATTGGGCATGCTTACACTACTTTTATAGCCGATACTTTGGCTAGATATGAGAGACTAAAAGGTGAAGATACATTCTTCTTAACAGGTACAGATGAGCATGGTCAAAAAATAGAAGAGTCTGCAGCAAAAAACAATAAACCGACACAACAGTTTGCAGATGAAATAAGTGCTACTTTTAAAAATCTTTGGGATGAATTTGACATTAGTTATGATAAATTTATCCGTACAACAGATGAAGACCATATGCGTGGTGTTCAAAAAGCATTTGAAGTGATGTATGAAAAAGGTGATATTTACAAAGATTTTTATGAGGGTCACTACTGCGTAAGTTGTGAAACTTTTTTTCCTGAAACACAGCTTGTTGATGGTGAATTTTGCCCTGATTGTGGTCGTAGTACAAATATTGTAAAAGAGGAGAGCTATTTCTTTAGACTCTCAAATTATGAAGACAAATTACTTAAATACTATGCCGAGCATGAAGATTTTATTATGCCTCGTTCTCGTGCAAATGAAGTGATTAACTTCGTAAAAGGTGGGCTTCGTGACCTCTCTGTTACTCGTACATCTTTTAGTTGGGGTGTAAAAATGCCTTCATCTTTAAATGATGATAAACATGTAATGTATGTCTGGCTTGATGCTCTGCTTAACTATATTACAGCACTCGGATATGGTGGAGATGAAGCAAATATGAACTATTGGCCTGCTGATATTCATTTTGTTGGAAAAGATATTCTACGTTTTCATGCTATCTACTGGCCTGCATTTTTAATGAGTCTTGATTTGCCACTTCCTAAACATATTGGTGCGCATGGTTGGTGGACTCGTGATGGTGAAAAGATGAGTAAATCAAAAGGCAATGTAGTCTCTCCTAAAGAGGTTGCTGATGCTTATGGTGCTGAAAATTTACGCTATTTTATGCTTAGAGAAGTTCCTTTTGGACAAGATGGAGATTTTTCACAGCGCGCATTTATTGACCGTATAAATTCGGAACTCTCAAATGATCTTGGAAACTTACTCAACCGTATTATTGGTATGAGTGGAAAATATAGTGACTTTGAAATTGATAGTGTTGATGTTGTAAAGTACCACTCAAAAGAGCTTGAAGCTATGAACGCTGTGCTTGATTCTTTGGACTCTTTTTTAGAAAAACTCCAACCACATAGATACCTTGAAGAGTTGTGGAAACTTTTTGCAATTGGAAATGGTGTTATTCAAGAATCTGAACCTTGGGTAAAAATGAAAAATGGACAAAAAGATGAAGCACTTGCTACTGTTGCGGTGGTTGCAAATATTTTAGCTAAAGCTGCTGTTATGCTGCATCCTGTTATGCCAAAAACTACAAATACAATTGCGGATGCTCTTGCGTTTGAGATAAATACAGAGAGTTATAAAGAGCTTGTAGTTGATAAAAAACTTTTAAAAGTATTTAATATCAAAAAAGTGCCGCCACTTTTTCCTCGAGTAGAAGAGCCTTTAATGCAAGAAGCACCAAAAGCAGAACCTACTCCTATAGTTAAAGAAGAAAAAAAGAGTAAACCAGTAGCACAAGAAGATGATAATCTTATAGAAATTGGGCAATTTTTTGAAACTTCACTGAAAGTAGGAACAGTGGTAGAAGCTGAAGAGGTACCAAAAAGTAAAAAACTTCTTAAACTCCAAATAGACCTTGGCGAAGAGTCAAACCGTCAAGTTGTTGCAGGTATAAAAGAGTTCTACTCTCCTCAAGATTTGATAGGCACACAGGTATGTGTAGTCGCAAACCTTAAACCAGCAAAACTTATGGGTATGATGAGTGCAGGAATGCTTCTTGCTGCTAAAGATGAAGATGGTCTGTGTTTAATAAGACCTGAAAAACCAAAAAAGGCAGGCACACCTGTTGGATGAGACTTGAAAATACAGTAGCACTTATAAATGGAGAGCTTATAAACTCTCCATTTATCAATAATTTTACAAATATTATTTTAGAAGCTAAAGCAGTACGAAGAGGAGATCTTTTTATTGCTTTTGAAGAAGAAACTATAGAAGAAGCCATATTTAATGGTGCTTATGGTGTTATATTTGATAAACCTACACAAATTACAGATAGTGAAATTGCATGGATAAAAGTACAAAATATAGAAGATGCACTTGTTCGTTTGCTGCGTTTTGAACTTTTAAATAAAGAGATAACTGTCTACTCGTGTGATGAGATTGTACTTAAACTTGCATTGCAAGTTGTAAGTGAACCTACTTTTATTGCTCTTAGAGGTGATATTAAATCAGTATTTAAAAGTTTAGCCCATATTGAAGAACACTGTACAGTTCTTTTTAGCCCTACTCTTACTACACCAGATATTTTTACAAAAATAAAAGAGATGCCAAAAAATTCTCATAGTAGTATAAATATAATAGAGCAGACTCTTTTTGAGACATCCTTTATTTATGACGATATTTTTTACGAAAGGCAACTTATTTCTCCATTTTTTATGCCTTACTTAGAGCGTCTATTATGGCTTTTTAAGAAATTAAAAATAAATTTTAGATTAAGAAAGTTTACACCTATTGAGCATTTTGAAGCAGTTTTTACAAATAAAAATTTTGAGATAAAAGAGTTTGGTACAAGTGATAAAGTCCTTATTTTTGAAAAAAATTCCTCTTTGATTGAAGATGAAATTCTTTTTTTACATAAGCACTCTACTTGGGCGAAAAGTATCTATATTATTCCAAACGCAGTTAAGAATACCCTCTCAAAAGAACTGCTTGAAACAGCAGATATATTTTTCTACCATTCAAAAGAAGAGATAAAAAAAGTGCTTAAAACAAATATTTTTCATTTTGCACTTGTAGCAGGAGTAGATAAGTCAATACTTGACAAACCGCTAATACGACAAACACAGTTAACTTTAGATTTTTAAAACACAAGGATTTATAAATGAATCGTAGAGATTTTTTAAGTACAGCAACACTTACTTCCGCAGCCATTGCTCTTAATGGCTGTAATGAGAGTAATCATGTTGCCATTGACTATTCAAAACATCCAAAAAAACATGATGCCACAAAACATATAAATATCAATAAAAATAAAAAAACCGTTATTAAACTTGCTACAAGTTGGCCTGCACACTTTCCTATAATGGGAACAGGAGTAGAAAAATTTGCTAAACGGGTAGAGGATATTAGTGGTGGTTCTTTGCAGATAAAGATTTATCCTAAAAATGTTTTGGTTCCAGCTCTTGCCGTTTTTGATGCCTGCTCTAGTGGACAAATAGATGCTTTTCACTCTGGTCCATACTATTGGAAAGGAAAAAACTCCGCATTTGCACTCTTTAGTGGTATGCCTTTTGGTTTTACTGCCGAAGAGATCAATTCATGGATGCTTTTTGGTGGCGGTATGGATTTATGGCGAGAGCAATATGCAAAATATAATCTTCACCCATTTTTAGGTGGCAATACAAATATTCAAATGGGTGGATGGTTTAGAAAACCTATTCACTCTTTAGCTGATATGCAGGGTCTAAAGATGCGTATCCCAGGGCTTGGAGGTGAAGTTTTTTCCCGAATGGGTGTCAACCCTATTTTGCTTCCTGCTGGAGAAATTTACACTTCACTTGAACGCGGTGTTATTGATGCCACAGAATGGGTTGGACCTGCACTTGACATTAAAATGGGATTTTACAAAGTTGCCCCTTACTACTACTCAGGTTGGCATGAACCAGGTTCTGTTTTAGAGCTTACCTTTAACAAACATCTCTGGAATAAACTTGCCTTTGAACATCAGTCTATGATAGAAGTTGCAAGTAGTGAACTTAATGCAAATATGGCTACAGAATTTCATGCAGAAAATATTCAAGCACTACAAAAACTAAAAAAATTAAATGTAACACTTACACAATTTCCTGATGATGTTACAGCAGCTGGAAAAAAGGCACTTATAGAAGTCGTCCGTGATTTAAGTGCTAAAAATGATGATTTTGCAGATGTATATAAATCTATAGCTTCATATCTTACTCTTTCTAAAGAGTGGAGTGATGTAAGCCTAAGATATTTTTTAAATATTAGATAGTATTAGCTTCTCTGTTTGCTTTAAAGTAGTAGTATTTCAGAAAATATTAAAAAGACACTTTTTGAAAAAACTATTACTTTTAAGCGCTATTTTCCCTACCCTGCTTTTAGCTTCATTTAGAGGCTATCTCATTGACAACAAAAGTGCATTGCCTATTGCAAACGCAACTATTAGTGATTCAAAAATCACAACAAAAAGTGATAAGAATGGTCTGTTTTTTATAGATTCTAATGAAACCTTGTACCATGTAAAAGCCTACGGCTACAGGCCTCTCTCTTTTAACAGTGATTTGAATACGAGTATGATAGCACTTGAACCTATAAAAGTAAAAGCACTTTATCTAACATTTTGGGGAGCGAGTAACAACTCAGGAACTTTGAAAAAGATTTTAAACATTGCTGATAATACAGAGGTAAACGCAGTTGTAGTTGATGTAAAAAACGAGTATGGGTCAACCTCTTTTTTAACTAACTTTAAACAGGCAAATAGTTATGGAGCACAAAAAAATCGTACAAATAGGAATATTCAAAAGTTTATTAGAACGATGAAAGCACACCATATTTATACTATTGCCAGAATTGTGACTTTTAAAGATGAAATACAAGTATCACATAATCCAGAGTATGCAATTAAAAAAGATGTAAATAATACCATTTGGCGAAATCATGACAATATGGCATGGGTTGATCCATTTGATAAGCGTTCTCGTGATTATACTATTTCTATAGCTGAGGAGGCCGCAAAAGCAGGTTATGATGAAATAAATTTTGACTATATTCGTTTTCCTGCAAAATTGGGACTTAAATATTCACAGCAATGTATACAAACAAAACGAGTAAAAGCCATAGAGGCATTTTTGGATGAAGCAAAAAAAAGATTACGTAAATATGGTGTTTTTATTTCAGTTGATACTTACGGAAACATCTGCTGGGGAAAAGATGATAATGGAATAGGACAAACAGTTACTTCTCTTGCAAAACATGCAGATTACCTATGTCCGATGCTCTATCCATCAGGTTTTTCAAGTGGTTCTTTTTATTTTAAACATCCATCTTTACATCCTTATGATGTTGTTTACAGAAGTATAAAAAAGATTCAAGATAGAATTCCAAGTGCTAGAGTACGCCCTTGGTTGCAGGGATTTCGTGATTATACTTCACAACATAAAGCCTATAAAAAAGTAGAAATTCAAGCACAAATACGAGCTACAGAAGATATAGGAACAGATGGTTGGATGCTTTGGTCTCCTTCAAGTAAATACAAACTAGAGTATCTAAGGAAGTAGATGAATCTCTCTTAACTTTTTTCGTAAATTTTTAGAGTTTGCAAGGTAACTATCAACAAAAAAGTGAAACTCTTTAGAGTGGTTCATATGTACAAGATGAGACAACTCATGCACTACCACATAATCAATAAGCTCTTTTTGAACTTTCATTAGTTGTGTGTTGAGCGTTATCTCCTTTTTTGAGTTACAACTCCCCCATCTACTTTTCATTTTTCTAAATTTTAAAGCTCTGTAATCCAAACGCATCATAGCACTAAAATATTCTACTCTCTTTGTCAAATACTCTTCTGCGCAGTGTTTATAAAATATGTCGTAAGCCTTAGAAATTTTTAGAGAGTCAGTCGTATCTAATTTTAGTAATTGTTTACGAAGCGAAGTGACCTCTTGAGAATCAATACTATAGATTTCACCAAAAAGTAAAACTTCATCTTGTAATGTTACTTTCAGTGGTGCATTTTTTTGGTTTTTAAGAAGTTGCTTTTTTATCCAATCACTTTTATCATCTAAAAATTTATAAACAAATTTTGTGGATTTTATAGGTGTTTTAACACTCAAAGTAGAGTCTGCATTTACACGCAAATAACTATGTTTTAATTTTGGAGCATAAATCAACTCTACACAAATGCCTTGAAACTCTAAAAATTTATTCATACGCTATTGGGTCACTTACTCCTGCTTCTTTAAAACCATTTAAACGCAGTCGGCAGCTATCACATACGCCACAAGCTCCCTGCTCATTTTTATAACAACTCCAAGTAAGCTCAAGAGGAACGCTGCGTTTAAGGGATTCTTTTACAATTTGAGATTTTTTCAGGTGGACTAAAGGCATCTTTATTTCAATTTTTGTTTCATCTTTTGTACCAAGGTTAATGGCCTTTTGCATTGCATTTATATACTCTTCACGACAATCAGGGTAGCCACTGCTGTCTTCTTCAACCACGCCTATACTTAAAACCGATGCACCCTCTTTTTCTGCAATGGCAGCTGCCATAGATAAAAAAATACCATTTCTAAAAGGAACATAGGTAACAGGCACACCCTCTTCTACTCCACCAGTAGGCACATCAATAGAGCTATCAGTAAGTGCAGAAGCACCCAGCTGTTTAAAAAAATCCAAATTTAATACATACTTATTTGTAACATCAAGTGCTTTTGTAATATTATGAAAACACTCCAACTCTTTTTTTTGAGTATTTTGTTCATAATTAAAATGTACTGCGATTATTTCATATCCTGCATCTCTCATCATGTAAGCGCTCAGGGTGGAATCCATCCCCCCACTCATAATACAAACTGCTTTTTTTCTCATATTTATTTCTTGTTTCATAGTGCTATTTTAACATATATAGAATTTTTTTAATCTTTTTTAAAACAAAAGAGTTATAGAATGGTTCTAACACAAGAAAAAAGGAGCGATTATGGAAGTATCATCTTCAACAGGGTCTGCTAGTGTACAGGTAGATGTTATGAAAAAAGCGCAAGATGTACAAGAAAAACAGATACAACAGCTCTTAGAAAGTTCGCAAGAGCAGTCAAAAGAAGTAACAGCACAAAAAACCGGTGTTGGTGGTAATTTAAATATTACTGGATAGATGTGAAGTTTTTATAACTTCACTCCATAAACTCTAAGCCCCCATTTGATATAATTTCACTTATGATAGATATTGACAACCAAACCTCATTTAATATAGATGAAACTTTTCTACAAAAGGTTTCACAAACACTTACAGACAAAGATATTGAACTTGTTGTGACAACAAACGCAGTGATTCAAGAGATAAACAAAGAGTATCGCAATGTTGACAAAGCAACTGATGTTTTAAGTTTTCCCTATGAAGAGATGCCAATGGCTCCACTTGGAAGCATTGTTATCGCTATTGATTTTGTACAACAAAAAGCAGAAGAGTTTTCTCACTCTCAAAACGATGAATTTAGTTTACTCTTTATTCATGGTCTGCTCCATTTACTTGGTTATGACCATGAAGTAGACAATGGAGAAATGAGAGCAAAAGAGGAAGAACTTATAAATAAATTTGAACTTCCAAAAAGTTTAATAGTACGAACAGAAGGTAAATAATATATGGATTATATGATTTTTATAGTTGCTATGGGTGCGCTTATATATGGTGCAGATTTTATTATAAAAGAGTCGGAGCGTATTGCTCTTCATTTTAACATTTCGCACTTTGTCATAGGTGCGACGCTCGTTGCGTTTGGAACATCCCTTCCTGAGATGGCAGCCTCTATGATGGCCGCGTCAGAAGGTAAAGTGGATATGGCTGTTGCCAATGTTATTGGTAGTATTATTTTTAATACTGCATTAGTTTTAGGCATAGTATTTATGATTGCAAAATCAATGATGCCAGATAGAGATCTATTTTCAAAAGATAGTGCTTGGGTTATTGTCCCCGTTGTTGTCTTTTTGGTTATGATTCAAGATGGTGTCATTAGTAGAGCAGATGGTTTTCTTTTTTTACTTATGATGGTCTCTTATCTATTCTTTTTATTTACAAGTAATAAAGATGAGCTTGAGGGTGAACTTGATGAAGATTTGGAAAAAGAAAAATTTCAATGGGGGAGAGCTATTTTACTCCTTGGTATAGGATTTGCACTTACAATTGGTGGTGCAAACTTTGTCGTTGAAAGTGGTACACATATTGCAAGACACTTAGGTGTTAGCGAGTGGATTATTGGTCTATTCCTTATTTCATTAGGTACTTCACTGCCAGAGTTAGTTGTCTCTATTGCTGCTGTAAGAAAAGGGAATGCAGAGATGAGTATAGGAAATATCATCGGCTCAAATGTAGCAAATTTTTCTATGGTTTTAGGTGGTTCTGCACTTATTCGACCACTTACTGTAGATTTAGCTGCCGCAAGATTTGATATAATCATTTTAGTTGCCGTCTCTGTTACACTTCTTTTTATCCTTGCAAACAAACTTTACAACAAAGCTGGTGGTATCTTTTTACTTACTCTTTTAGTGCTTTTTGTAAAAAATTCTTTCAATTAAAAGTCTATCTCTTTTTAATATATCCAAGCTCTAAGAGCTTGTCATATATTTTAGAGACAATGGCACCTGCTGCTGAACCACCATGTCCACCATGTTCTACCATTGCTGTTACAATGTATTGAGGATGTCGATAAGGACCATATGTTGTAAACCAAGCATGCGAACGCCTATAATAAGAGAGCTCATGTTCTAACTTTCTCTTTTTAATATCTTGTTTAATTCCAACAACTTGTGCTGTACCTGTTTTTCCTGCTATTGTTATTTTAGAATTTACATGGTGTACTGCTGTCCCATGTGGCGCATTACAGACTTCATACATTCCTCGGCGTATAATTGGTAACCTTGCTTTTTCTCTTGGTGTAAGAACATCTCTACTAATCTCTTTATATGGCTTGTTCCCAATCATATAAGCAAGATGCGGCGTTGGTAATCTTCCCGTGGCAATCAGTGCAGTTTGCTGTGCAATTTGAAGAGGTGTAACCAGAAAATATCCTTGACCAATGGAAGTGTTTAATGTTTCACCTTTGTTCCATGATTGATTATACTTTTTTCTCTTCCATGCTCTTGAGGGTACAACACCTATAAATTCATTTGGCAAATCAATACCCGTTTTATGACCAAGGTTATAGCGTAACAATCCCTTACTCATCTTTTTTATACCAACCTTTAAACTACCTTCATAAAAATAGACATCACAACTCTCCCGTATAGCTTTGACCATATTTGTCTCTTTATGTCCATGTTTTTTCCAACATCTAAATATTCTTTTTCCAAGAGGAATAGAACCAGAACAGTAGACTTTATCACTGGAGTGTATGCCATTTACAAGATAAACTAAACCTAAAGAGGGTTTAATAGATGAACCTGGAGGATAAAGACCATGTATAAGTTTATTTGTAAATGGATGGTCAAGACTTGAAGCCATAGAATTATACATCTTGTAAGACATTCCTGATACAAACATATTTAGGTCATAATTTGGAAAACTTGCTGCAGTAAGAATTGCTCCATGTGTGTCCATGACAACCACTGCACCAACTAAGCCTTTAAAAAGTTTTGTAATATATTTCTGCAGTTCTATGTCAATTGTAAGTTTTAGTCTCTTGTTCTCACTAGGTGCTTTATAACTAAGTTCTGCTACTTCTCGATTGTTTGCATTAACTTGTATCTCTTTTTCCCCAGGTGTTCCTTGCAGATAAGAGTTGTAGTATTTCTCAATTCCAGTTTTACCAGTATAGCCAATAAGGTCAATAAATCTATCGTGTGCTATATCTTTTTCATTGGCACGAGCAACATATCCTATCATATGTGCTGCAATATTTTTGTATGGGTAGTAGCGTTTTGGAGCAGACTCAACTTTAATATTTTTTCGTAAATTTAGCTGCGTATATACAGGCATAATCTCTTTGTAGGGAATATACTCTACAACTTTAATAAATTCATGATTATAAAAAGAGTCCTTTTTTTTGTATGCTTTAATAATATCTTTGATATTTAAAGATGGTAGAGTTTTATGTAAAAATGAAATGGTATTTTCAAACTTTTTTCTATTTTTCTTTAAAAGCAAATGTGGTGCTAACTCTATTTTAAATCCAAGTTTATTGATGGCAATAGGACGATTTTGGATATCTACAATTTCACCACGAATTGGTGCTATTTTTTCATGCTTTATTGTGTTGTTTTGAGAGAGTGTTTTATAGTAGTCATTGGACTCTACAGCAAGTAAAAAAACCCTTACAATAAGCGCCATCCAGATAGAAGCAAAGAGTAAAATAATGAATTTTATTTTCATATTAAGCTCACTAAGAAGAACTCAATTACTATATAGTAAACTATATAGTAATTTATATGCTCTGCAGGGAGTAAAAATATTTTAGAGAGTAACATTAAAAAGAGGTAATACCCTACATATGCCATAGTCACATACATGATTCGTATGCAAGAGTAGCAGTTGAAACTCTGTTCTATTTTAGGGAGTAAAAATTTTGCGGCGATATAAAAGTAAAAGATACTACTAAAAAATATATATCCGTGATTTGCTTCAAAAACAAGAAGTGCAAATGAGATAAGAAGTAAATACAAAACATCTTCTCTCTCTAAAGCTCGAATAAAAAGAACAAATAAAACGCCAAGAAGAGGTGGTAAAAAAGGGTAGATACTACTCAAAGAACTATATAACACATAGAGTGCTACATAGCCAAATGATTTTACAACTCTTTGATTAGTGATACTTCGTTGCATATGGGAAAGTGTTTACATTTTATACAGTCTGCCCAAATTTTATGTTCAGGAAGTGACTCTTTTGGAATTTCTACAAAACCGAGACGCTCAAAAAACGACTGCTTGTAGGTTAAACTAAGAACTCTTTTAAGACCTAACTCTTCACCCTCTTTCAAAGTATGATTTACCAGTTTTTCTCCTATCTTTTGCCCTCTAAATCCATCTTTTATAATGAGCGAGCGTATCTCCCCCAGCTCTATAGTGTGAATGTGTAAAGCTGCAAAACCTACTAATTCAGCACCAACATAAGCTAATGTATATGAGCGTATATTGGTTGCAACTTCATCACTGTTTCTCTCAAGTATAACGCCGTTTTCAACTTCAGGATATATAAGCTCTTGCATCTCTTCTATATTACTTAACTTTGGTTTTAAAAATTTAATTTGCATCTTCTTTCTCTTTTAAAATATCATAAATCACTTTGACTATTTTATTCATTCCTCTTTTTTTAGAGCTTGAGACCATCAGAGCATTTGGAAATTCACGTCTCAGTGCATTTTGTTCTTTCTGGTTAAGTTTATCTATTTTTGTAAATATTTGAATAATATACTGGTTCTCTTTTATATTATGGAGTAAAAAATCACTCACTTGTGTATCTATATCTAAATGAGGATGACGACAATCAATAAGATGAATAAATATTTTAATTTCATCTCTTTTTGAAATATAATCAGTAAGATTTTTCTCCCATTCATGTTTCATAGATTTTGCAACTTTTGCATATCCAAAACCAGGAAGGTCAACAAATTTAGCTATAAGTTTCTGTGATGTATCTCTATCTATAAAAGTAACATCAAAGTAGTTGATTAGCTTTGTTTTTCCAGGAGTTGAAGAGACCTTTGCAAGTCCTTTATGATTTGTAAGCGCATTTAAGAGTGAACTTTTTCCCACATTTGAGCGTGCCATAAAAGCCACTTCATTTTGTTCTTCACCCTCAGGCGCTGCGTTTACATTGGGAGCTGAAGTAATGAACTTTGCATCTACTATTTCTACCATCATCTATTCCTTATTGTCTTTTATATCAAATATCATAATAACAGGTTCAGTTTTCACACCTTTTGCAGATGCTTTGCCACTATCAAGTGCAAGTGTCACTTCATCACCAATAATCTCTTTTTTCTCATTCACTTGCTTAAGATTTACATTTCCATAAAAATAATACTCTTTTTCTTTTGGCACATAAACAACTCTGTTTGCTTTTCCCTCATATTTTGCACCTTTTTTCGTCTCTATTTTAAAAGAGACAGCACCAACAGCTACAAATTTTGTAGGTTGATTTTTCTTGTTGGTATATATGGTAACTTTTGAGGCATTAAGCTCATCATTACCTTTTTTCATTCGCACATGACCACTAAAGACAGACAAGCCTTTTTGCTCATCTGCACTAAAACTATTTGCTTTTATTTTCAACTCTTGTGCAAACGCAGTCAATTGTAAAAACATCATTATTAGTAAAACATATTTTATTATCATTATTTTCCCTCTTGTAATTGGTAAATTGCATCTATATCTTTTGAGTAAACCCTATTAAGATTGTTATTATATTTGATATAACTTCCCTTTACTACATTTTTTCCAATATTGGCAGTATATCCAACATTACTAACGGCTTGGGAAGTTTTTTTATTATATACAAGTTTTTGTGTAGAAAATTGAAAACCATTATCTCTACTATAAATAACATTACCTTCCAAAGTCACTATATCATTTTTATATATTCCCTTTTGTGCTTGCATATTTGCTATGTACTTTGGAGATTTATCGGTATAGTCAATATCTTTAACTATAAACCTATCATCATATTTTGTGCCACTTGAACCAAGCATATATGTTTGCAATCCAAAAGGTGTAAACTCATACATAGTAAAGTTTTTCAACTCAAGTTGTGGTACATCCACAAAATGTTGCTCTTTTAATTTCAGAGGTTTAAAAAAGAGAAAAATCATTAAAAGACCACTAAAAACAAAGGTTAAAAATATATTGATATTAATAATCTACCCCTTATATCCAAACAGAAAGAAACAGGTCTCTTTGCGAATTGTCATCTACTATAAGATCTATCATTTCGCGCACTGCACCTTCCCCTCCATTTTTTTTAAGCACGGTATCTACTATCTCTTTTATTTCACTTACTCCGTTGTTTGGAGTAAAACTTTTTCCTGCTAAACGCAGCATATTAAAGTCATTAAGATCATCACCTATTACAGCAACTTCATCGAAATCAATGTCCAGTTTTTCCACAATCTCTTTTAAAACGCTCTGTTTATCATTGATTCCTTGGTACAGATGTTGCACGCCAAGTTCTTCAGCACGCTTTTGTACAATTTTAGATTTGCGACCTGTAATAATGGCAACATGATTTCCCATTTTAATCCATGTGGCAATACCAAGACCATCTTTAACATTAAAAGCTTTACTCTCTATCCACTCAGCAGAGTAAAAAAGTGAACCATCCGTTAAACATCCATCAACATCTAAAACTAAAAGCTTTATCATAGTACATCTTTTGTGCTTGGAATTCCCACTCTTTCATTTGCAGCAGTTGCACGTCTAATGGCAACTGCCACTGACTTAAACGCAGCTTCTATAATGTGATGTCTGTTTTTTCCGCGCTGCCCTATGATGTGCATACTAATTTTTGCATTAAGCGCTAAAGCTCTAAAAAACTCCTCTACAAGTTCACTGTCAAACTGCCCTACTTTTCCATCTACATTAAGTTCATAAACCAAAAATGGACGGTTGCTTAAATCTAAATCACATGAAACGCAGGCTTCATCCATTACGATATTTGCACTTCCAAAGCGTTCCATATTTTTTACAGGGTAAATCGCTTGCGCTAAAAGAGAGCCTATAACAATTCCAACATCTTCAACACTGTGATGATCATCAATATGAGTATCACCCTTACAAAGTACATTCAAATCCATTAGAGAGTGCTTGGTAAAACTCTCAAGCATATGATCTAAAAATCCCACACCAGTATCTATATTGCTTTTACCCGTTCCATCTAATTTAAGTGAAACTGTTATATCTGTCTCTTTTGTTGTTCTTGTTTTTGTTATCATATTTTTAATCCTCTTTTACTATAAATGCGTGTTTAAATATACTGTTAGCCTTATAATCTCTAGCCTCTTGCTCACTTTTAAATCCCTCAAGCCATACTTTAAAGAGTCGTCCATTATCACTCTGTACATCTTTTATTACAGTTGTGTAACCATCTTTTTTATCATACTTTTCTTGAGTTAAAATAGCACCGCTGATGTTTACAAAAGAGGCTATTTGAATAGCATAACCACTTACTTCTACACTCTTTGGTGATTTTTTAAGTTGTTTTTTTGTCGGAATTGTACGGCTTCCCTTGCCAGCAAAACCTAAGACTTCAAGAGTTACGGGAGCAGTTCCCGTTCCTATCATACCTATTTTTGATGCTGCAGCTTTTGAAAGGTCAATAATTCTCGTTGCAACAAAAGGACCACGGTCGTTTATTCGCACAACTGCACTTTTACCATTTCTTCTATTTGTCACACGTACAATAGTATTCATCGGCAGTGTTTTATGTGCAGCAGTCATATCCCACATATTGTATCGCTCACCATTTGAAGTAAGTTTTCCATGAAAGTTAGGACCATACCAGCTTGCATTTCCATGAAACTCATCACCGACATTTACAACTGTAGGATGGTATCTAATACCTCGAACAACATAAGGACGCATTGTGGCATGTGCATACTTTTTTTTATCCAAATGTGCAGCATAGGCACCGCTATCATCAACATACTCATGTACTGGAGTATTGTTCCCATGGTATGCACCTGGTCCTCTTGTACTACATCCTGCAAGCAGAAGTAATGATACAGCAGAAAAAACTATAACTCTATTCATAAAGTTTCAACCTATCACCAACTCTTATCATAGAGCCTTTTATATTATTTCGTGCTCTTAAGTTCTTTAAACTAATATGGTGGGCTTTAGCTATAGAAAGCAAAGAGTCCCCTCTCTTTACCATATAATAGTATCTTTTATTGAACTTCAGCTTCCTACTTCTCGCTATTGGTATAATTAATTTTTGTCTAACATGCAATATATTTGAATGTAAATGGTTAAAATCTTTTATAATTTTGTACGAAACTCCATACCTTTTACCGATACGGCCAAGACTATCACCATTCCTTACAATATGAATTTTATATATATTTCTGCTAGGAGTATCATGATATTTTTGTTTAAACTCTGCCAATTTAATATAGGGAATATATATATTATATCCTTTTGCATAAGGAGGAGCAAAATCATAATTAAGTTGCCTGTTTAACTTCTTTAACTCTTTTAAAGGAATATGAATTATATGAGATAACCTACTTAAAGATGCACCAGGTGCTACTTTTACAGTAGAAATAGAGTAGGCATCAGCACGATTTAAAAGGTATTCATATTCACTATGCATAAGAAACTGTTCATCACTTCCAATAAGTGCGAGTGCAACAATTTTACGAATATAGTTACGGCTCTCCTTAGGAATATATCTCTTTTTTTCATTAAGTAAAATAGATAATTTATCTGTTCCTGCTCTTTTAATAGCTTTGTTGAGTGTCCCTCCTCCACAATTGTAAGCAATAGCTGCAAGGTACCATTTTCCAAATCTTTTATGCAAAGTAGAGAGGTATTTTGCTGCTGCTTCAGTTGATTTTACAAGATCGCGTCTCTCATCAACATATTTATCAATTTTCAAATGGTAGAGTTTTGCTGTTCGTGGCATAAACTGCCAAAGCCCAACGGCTCTTTTGTTTGAGTAAGCTTTTGTTTGAAAATTTGATTCAGCCATTGCAAGATATAAAAACTCTTGTGGCACATCATATTTAGAGAGTATATTTTTAATAGCAGGAATAAAAAGATACGCTTCATTCATAGCACGAAAAAAATGCTTGTGTCTCTGAATCGTCTTCTCTTTCATTTTATTCATAATCGGATCATAAAGAAAAGTAGGCTCAATGTCAAATGAACTCAAAAGCGACAACTCTTTGTTGGAGTTTGTATCATATGTCAAATTAGCATATAAAAAAATTGGAAAAAATAGTAAAAACAAATATTTCAAAATAGATAATTCCTATAATTAAATTTATGCTATTTTATCTAAAAATCCATTAAAAAAAAGTTTTAGAGCATTTTTAGTAGTTAAATCTTCTACTTCTTGACGTGGCATTTCTAAAAGTTCAGCCATCTTTTGCGCAACAAATGTTGTATAAAAAGGCTCATTTCTCTCCCCTCTATGCGGAACTGGGGTTAAATATGGTCCATCTGTTTCTATGATGAGCTTCTCTTTTGGAATACGCGGTAAAATATTTACAAGTTTTTTGGCATTTTTAAAGGTCAGAACCCCTCCAATGCCAAAGTAAAAATTCTCATTTGCTAAACTCAGAAGTTCATCATCGGCATTAAAACAGTGCAACACACCGCCAACCTCTGCTGCGTTTGCATCTAGGAGTATCATCTTTGCATCATGCGAAGCATTACGGATGTGGATTATAAGCGGCTTTTTATACTGCTTCGCTATTTCTATCTGCGCACGAAAAACCTCTGCTTGTCTCTTTTTCTCCGCTTCTTGCTCTTCATCACTTCCCTCAAGTCGGAAGTAGTCCATGCCGCACTCACCGATGGCAACACACTTTTCATGCTCCACATACTTTGCAAACTCCAGACCTACAAAACCATCCATATCATAAGGATGCACCCCTACAGCAAAGTAAACATCATCATAACGCTCGGCTATTTCAATGGCTCTTGGAAGCGTAGAAGGGTCAGCCCCGGGAATAATGAAACGCTGCACCCCACCCTCTCTCGCACGGTTTAAAACTTCATCCAAATCATCTGCATATCTTTCATCATCAAGATGAATATGTGTATCAATTATCATCTTTTTTCTTTCCTTCTCTCATCTTTTTAACATAGAGTATGTTGCGCACCATTAATACTATAAAAATGAGTGATACAACAACAGAACCACCTGCAAGTAAAAAGTCACCTGAATGATAAAAGTTGTAGGCTAAGAAAAGCCCCAATATCGAGATTACAAAGCACATCTGTTTGCCTCCAAAAGCTCATGAGCAAACTTTTTTGCCTCTTGTGAAATATTTTCACCGCTGATGATTCGGGCAATTTCATTCACTTTTTCATCAAAGTTCAACTCTTTTGTTTTTGAAATAGTACCATCTTTATAGACCAAAAAGTGTTGATCTGCTGTAGAAGTGAGCTGTGGCTGGTGAGAAATGACAAAAATTTGGAAATGTTTAGAGAGCTGTTTAAGCACTTTTGCCACGCTCATAGACTCTTCACCACTTAAGTTTGCATCTATTTCATCAAGCATTAACACCCCGCCATTACTACTCATAAACTCCGACTTCAACGCTAATATGGCTAAACGTAGCCTGTTAAACTCACCTGTAGAGATTTTTGAGAGTGGCGTTGCGTTTAGCTTTATGTCAAGTTTGTCCACACCAAGAGGAGTAAAAGAAGTTTCACTCAACTCTAAACTCGCATCACGCAAATAGAGACTTTTAAGGTAAGCATTTAACTCCTTTTCAAACGCAGTGAGTGCTTTTAAACGCAGCTCTGTCATCTCTTTTGCATTGTTAGTTATGCTTTGTAAAAGTTGCTCATACTGCTCTTGCAAGGCACTCTTTTCAAGCTCTATGTTCTCATACTTTGCAAGTTCTATCTCTTTTTGCTTTTTGTACTCTAACGCCTCTTCAATGCTGCCATACCTGCGTTTAAGCCCGCTCAATGCCTCAATGCGGTTAAGCACCTCTTCGACATCCACTTCATCAAGCGCAGAAAAACGCTCTTGCGCACCATCGAGCACAGAACGCAGCTCGTTCATAGCATCATCAAAGAAACTGCTCTGCGCATCAAGCGAATCAAGTGCAGATGAGACTAAATGCTCATAATTAAATATCTCATTTGCCCCCTCAATAGCTTCTAAAACCTTCTCTTTTTTAGAAAGCTCCTTTTTTATCTTCAAAAGTTCTTCATCTTCGCCCACACTCGGGTTTATTTCAGCTATTTTGTTTATCTCAAACGCAGCGAACTCTTTTAACTCTACTATTTTCTTCTCTTCTTCTTCTATTGCGTTTAGCTCTCGTTTTACATCCAAATATTCTCTAAATGCAGTGCTATATGACTCTTTTAGCTTTAAAAATTTACGGTTTTTTAGCCCAATACGTGCATCTAAAATGCCAAGCAGATTTTCATTTTTAAAATCACTAAAATCTTTCAAACTCAAATGACGTAAATAGTTCGATGCAACACTGTTCATCGCTTTTTTAGAGAGACTTTGGTTGTTTATGAAGTAGCGTGACTTCTCTTTTTTAATGTGTTTAAAGACATTTATCTCATCATTTTGGATGCCGCAGCTATCTTCGTCTATCTCCCACGTGACACTAGACTCACACACAGCAGCATCACAAGTAGCCCCGCCAACAGAGGAGAGAATGGACTCCATAAGTATGGACTTCCCACTCCCACTAGGACCCGTAAATACAACAAGCCCGTTTTTAAGCTCAAGCTCACTCTCTTTAAAACTAAGGTAATCTTTTAAGTAAAATCTCTCTATCATTTTTTTGCCTTTTAAAAGTCTAATGGACTTATGAGTTTTGCTTTGTTTATTTCAGCTATAACATGGGTATAAATCATAGTTGTCTCTACCGATTTATGTCCTAAAAGTTCTTGAATACTTCTTAAATCTATACCAGCTTGAAGAAGATGAGTAGCATAACTATGTCTAAATATATGTGAAGTTACCCGTTTATTTAAGTTGGCTTTTTGTGCAGCTACTTTTATGTTTCTACTAAGTGTTTGTGGATGTATATGATGTCGTCTTGTTGATTTACTTCTTGGATCTTTAGATAGATTTGTCATAGGAAAAAGATATTGCCATTTTGTTTCAGATTTTGCATTTGGATATTTCTTTTCATAAGAAAATGGCAAATAGACACTTCCAAATCCATCACTTAAATCTTTTTTATGTATCTCTTGCACTCTTTTTACTTGAACTTGTAATTCATCTTTTAGTTTTATAGGTAGAGGTATTGTTCTATCTTTCAATGATTTAGAATCCCAAATATATAACTTATCAAATCCAAAATCAATATCTTTTAAGCGAATATTTAAAACCTCGCTCATTCTAAGACCACAACCATACATAAGCATTACTATAAGTTTATATATTCCACTTAAATTTTGTAATACTTCTTTTACTTCATCTTTTGTCAACACAACAGGAATATGTTTTCTCTCTTGTGCTCGAAGTGCTTGAATATTCCATTTTGTACTATCAATGCCTAACACCTCTTTATATAAAAACAATATAGCATTAAATGCCTGATTTTGAGTAGTAGGACTTACATTTTTTTTAGTAGCTAAAAAGGTTAAATACTCTTCAATCTCTCTCTTAGCCATTTCAACAGGATGTTTTTTATTATGAAAAAAGATATACTGCTTAATCCAATAAATATAGGTCCTTTCAGTAGAATAACTATAGTGTTTAAAACGAATTTTATCACGAACTATATCCAATAATTTTTTCTTAATTTTCATAAACATCACCTCCCCAATTAAGTAACATTTTGTATGTTATGTAAGATATTTAACAAATAACATACAAAATGTTCTGTTATTATCATATAAGACACAAAACACACACTTTATTTTTAAGAATAATAATCTAAATAATCATAATTCTTTAAAAATATTGCATTTTGTCATCTTTTTAAAGAAATTACTGAAAATAACATTTATTTTATGTGTGTGTTATTGTTAATCTTTTAAGGTTTTTATAATATAATGCGTGTTTATAAATAGTTGTAAGTTCCCGCGGAGCGGAAACTTACAACGGCGAAGCTGAGCTCTAAACGAGCCACCAACCTTTTGTCGTATTCCGCTACGCTACATACAACAAAAGGCAGGAGTCTCACATCAATGTCTCTTCCAGAAAATCGCAAGCGAATTTTCCGAAATACACATTAATGAAGCTCAGCTTCGCCGTTATGCTACAAAAGGACAAACACTCATGATAAAAATATCTATTACTCTTTTCTTTGTAGTATCCATTATATTTTCAACAATATACACTCCACAAGCTATATTACCCACATTAAAAGAAGTTTTTGATATTGATATTACAAAAACCAATACTTTACTTTCAGGTATGATATTTACTTTGATGATAGCAACACCATTTTATATTTTGGCTTCTAATAAGTGGCAAAGAAAAAAGATTATGATATTTTCAACTTTTTTTCTTTTTCTTGCAGTAAGCATATCAGCAGTTGCAACAAATTTTTATATTTTATTATTTAGCAGAATTTTACAAGGTATATTTATACCAGGTATCACAGCCATTATGCTATCTTATGTTCAAGATATTTATCCTGATAAACATAGAGGTTTAGGTATGGGAATTTATATGGCAGCCACAAGTTTTGGAGCAGTCATAGGAAGATTATTAGCAGGTTGGATTACATCTTTGTATTCTTGGAGGATTGCATTTGCAACATTTTCTTTTTTATTACTTATAGCTTTGATAGCGATGATATATGCTTTGCCATCAGTTAAAAAGAGCATAACCAAAAAGATTATAAATAAAAAAATGATTTTTAATTATCTTTTTGATTTTAAGATTTTATCCATTCTTATCATTCCATCCGTAGTCTTTTTTTCATTTATGGCAATAACTACTTTTGCCACATATTATCTATCTAAACCTCCGTTTAACCTTTCATCAGCTCAACTTGGAAATCTCTTTTTAGTTTTATTGGTAGGTGTTTTTATCAGTCCTATTGTAGGAAAATATTCAGATAAAATCGGAAGAGTTAAGATTTTATTTTTTGGAATATTTGTTTTAATTATCGGAATACTTCTTAGCTTAATCCAATCATATATTTTCGTTGTTATCGGCATAGGCTTGGTTACGGTCGGTATGTTTTCAGTTCAATCAGTTGCACCAACTTATTTAGGAGATTTAGCACCAAATGATAAAACAACTGTGGCAATATTGTATCAAACATTTTTCTATTTAGGAGGAGCATTGGGAACATTACTTCCTGCTCTTGTATGGAAAAATTATCAATATGAAGGTGTTTCAATTTTATCAATTTTATTACTTTTGGTTGGTATAATGCCTTTAACTTTTACAATGAAAGCAAAAAGCATAACAAGTTCGAGGAGAGGAATAAATTACCCTGACGGCTAATTTATTCCTCTCGATAATCGTTGTAAGTTCCCGCGGAGCGGAAACTTACAACGGCGAAGCTGAGCTCTAAACGAGCCACCAACCTTTTGTCGTATTCCGCTACGCTACATACAACAAAAGGCAGGAGTCTCACATCAATGTCTCTTCCAGAAAATCGCAAGCGAATTTTCCGAAATACACATTAATGAAGCTCAGCTTCGCCGTTATCTCACAAAGGAATATAAATTTGAAAGCAACAGACATCCCATTTGTTAAGCATATTGAAATTAAAGAACAAAACAATGAGTTATCATTAGATTTTAAAAATGATGTATTAAACCATATAGAAACAATTCATGCAGGTGCTCAATTTGCATTAGCAGAAACACAAAGTGGTCTTCATCTTAAAAGTCTCTTTCCAGAGCTTGAAGGAAAAGTCATACCTGTTCTTAGAGATGCTCAAATTAAATACAAAAAACCTGCTAAAGAGAAAATTATTGCTTTTTCATCAACAGATGAAGAAGCTGTTATTATATTCAAATCGCAATTTGAAAAAAAAGGCAGAGGTTCACTTCAAATTGAAGTTAAAATAAAAGATATAAATGATGTCTTAACTTGTCAAGCTACTTTTACTTGGTTTGTTCAAGTACTTTAAAGAGATAACAAAACAGAGAGACTGTGAACTTAGTCCAATTCGTCCCTGATTTAGCTAAGTTTTTTAGCTGATTTTTTACAAATATCTCATCTTTTTTGGGATATTTTGCAAAAGTAGAAATATCTTTAAAAAATAGCCCAAAT
>NZ_JALXBK010000014.1 GCF_026991475.1 Sulfurimonas sp.
TGAAGTATAGCAAAATTTTAGAAAAGTTTGGGTATAATTGCGTTTCCAAAATTTTACGAAAAGGATTATCGATGCCAAAAATGAAATCGGTAAAAGGCGCTGTAAAGCGTTTTAAAGTTAAGAAAAATGGTCAAGTTAAACGTGGAACTGCGTTTAGAAGCCATATTCTTACAAAACAAGATGCAGATACTCGTCGTGGGCAAAACACTCCAAAAGTGATTGCAAAAGTAGATGAGAAAAACATTAAGGGTATGATTAACTAAATTTTAGTTTTTCATTAACATCTCCAACTTTTAAGAGTTGGGCAAGTCCACCAAAGATGTGGCACCTTGACTATTTAAATAGCTAGGTAAAGAAAAAGGAAAGATATGCCAAGAGTTAAAACAGGTGTTGTTCGTAGACGAAGACACAAAAAGATATTAAAATTAGCAAAAGGTTTTTATAGCGGTCGCCGTAAACACTTCAGAAAAGCAAAAGAGCAAATTGAACGCTCAATGATGTATGCGTTCCGTGATAGAAAGCAAAAAAAACGTGAGTTCCGTAAACTATGGATTATCCGTATTAATGCTGCTTGTCGTTTAAATGGTATGAACTATTCAACTTTTATAAATGGTCTTAGCAAATCTGGTATCGAACTCGATCGTAAAATTCTTGCTGATATGGCAATGAATGATGCAGCTGCATTTACTGCAGTTGTTGAAGCTTCAAAAGCTGCACTAGCAAAGTAATCTAACCCCTTTTGGGTTAGATTAATCTTCTCTTATTTATAAACTCATTAAATTTAATATATATTAAGTCTATAAGAAGTAAAATGGATATAAAATTCTATTTTGGATATTTATGGAACTCGCTTTAGAACAGAAACAGACCTTTAAAAATGAAAAGATGCAGGTAATTCTTAGGATTGCACTTGTTTCTATTTTTACCATGAACCTCTTTTATATTTATGATAATGGTGGGCATTTTGGAACATATTCATTTTTTGATGTCGTTGCCCTTCCTCTTGTTGTTATTGTTCTAAATATTTTCTATTATTTTATTTTTTTAAAACATTTTCCATTTCTTTATCAAAATGTGAGAATAATTTTGATAATGATTTTAGATATAGTTGCAACTATTATTGCATTTTATCTTGTAGGTGAGGTAGGTATATATTATGCGGGTGCGTTGCTTTGGTTTATCATTGGGTATGGAACCCGTTATGGTATTAAAATCGGCTATATAACGTATGTAACAGTTATCTTATCATGGATTGCCCTTTTAAAATATTCACCTTATTGGCAAGCAAATATAGATGTGGGCATTGGTTGGTTAGTGGCGTATGTAGTGCTGCCTTTGTACTATTTTAAACTTATTTCTGAACTCCAAAAAAAGATTGCAATGTTACATCAGGATGTGACTGAATCAACATTTCGTGCAGGACATGATAGTTTAACACAATTACCGAATCGTAATTTATTTGAAAAAATGTTGTATGAGAGCGTTGAACGATATAAACTTACTAAAGAAAAATTTGCACTGTTTTTCATTGACTTAGATGGATTTAAGAAGATAAATGATGTTCATGGGCATGAGATGGGAGATATTGTTCTTATAGAAGCATC
This sequence comes from Sulfurimonas sp., assembly GCF_026991475.1. Lineage (GTDB taxonomy): Bacteria > Campylobacterota > Campylobacteria > Campylobacterales > Sulfurimonadaceae > Sulfurimonas. The sequence continues at coordinate 1,605 of NZ_JALXBK010000014.1, forward strand.
TAAAAGAATCAGAGAAATTAACAGATTTTCAGCAAGAATGGGTGGGGATGAATTTGTGAGTATTGTGCATTATACAGATGAAAAAGAGTTGCGAGACCGAGCAGATGCTCTATTAAAAAGAATAAGTCAAAAATGTAAAGATGAGAGCATTGTTATCTCTGTAAGTATTGGAATCGCAAAATATCCGGAGGATTCCAAGTCTACTTATGAAATCAAAAAGTATTCAGATGAAGCGATGTATAGAGCAAAGCAGCAGGGAAAAAATAGGTACTGTTTTTTTATGGAGGCGTCGCCTTAGATTTGAACTAAAGAGTCATAACTTTTCCCAAACTTTAGATACAGTTTACAATCCTAAAATAGCTAATTTTTTCAAACAAAGAAGTACAATTATAGCTGAGAATTTTATGCGGAATTTAGGACTCTCCTAAGATTTTTTTTGTATCAACAGCATCAATTTGATCTTCTTGTAAAAACTGTTTTGCATACTCCAAATATGTGCCACTGTTAACAAAAACAGCAAATATTTCCCCATCTATATGGCCATCTTTAACCATATAGTGCATTATTTGCAGTGCTTGAGAGAGTGTTTTTGCTTTTTTATATGGACGATCAGAGGCACACAGCGCTTCAAAAATATCTGCAATTGCCATTACCCGTTCAGGAATACTTAACTGCTCTTTCGTCAGTTTACGAGGATAACCGCTTCCATCAAGTTTTTCATGGTGTGTTCCTGCATATTTTGCTACATTATGCAGTTTATCTGGAAAAGGAATGGCTTCAAGCATTTTTATTGTCATTATGATATGTTCGTTTATCTTGTAGCGCTCTTCGGTTGTAAGTGTGCCTTTTTCTATACATAAATTGTAAATTTCGCCATAATTGTAGAGTTGTTTGGGGACATTTTCTTTAAATCCATAATGCTGGTACTCATTAAAATCAAAATTTTCTCTTTGAATAATATGATATGCCTTGTCATCAAGCAGTTTTTCTTGAGTTGGAAGCACTCTTTTTTCATTACAATAACGCTGCGTTTCACTCTCTCCTAAGCCTAAAGTGTTATCAAAATATCTCGTCCATTTTTCTTGTGCTATTGTTTTTATGCGTCTTTGTTTGGATTCATCCATAAATTCACTGCCAAGATTAGATGTCGCTATAAAAGCAAAATCATCATGCAGCTGCTGCTGTCTGCGTTTGAGTCTATTTTTGGACTCCTCTTTTGGTTCTCCTTTTTCTAGTGCTTCTAAGTAAGTGATGTATGCATCACGATAAAGCACCTCAAAACGCATACGAATTTCATGAATACGATTGTAGATTGTTTCAAGTTTTACAGATTTATCTATTACATATTCTGGGGTTGTAACTTTTCCGCAGTCATGTAGCCAAGCACCAAGTTTAAAAGCTTTTTTTTCATCTTCATCATCAAAATGAAAATCTTTAAAGAGCTTTTCTTCTTTGTTAAGTGTTTCAATCAACATCTGGGCAAGAACAGGGACACGCTCACAATGTCCTGCCGTGTAGGGTGATTTTGCATCAATAGCTTTGGCAATAAGCTGTACAATGGCATCAAGTAGAGATTGTAATTGCTTTTGATAGTTGTGAATGCTCTGTGACATCTCTACCTGTGACCTGCTTAACGCTTGAAACTCTTTAATATTTGTTTGTACCGCTGTTACATTTTCAAACTCTCTATTTTTGATTTTCTCATTTTCAGCTATTAGCTTCTTGATTGTTTTTGTAATAAAGTTTGTTGAAAAAAAGACAAATACTAAAGCAATAATAAGTAAAAGGAGGGCTATTAAAAGTGAATTGAACAGAATGTGTCTATATGGTGCCAGTACCTTTTTTGCATCAACTGCCAGGCCAAGTTTTGTATCTGAAAAGAGTTGTGTATAGACTCCAAAGTACTTCCTTTCTCTCTTTTGAAAAATGAAAATTTTATTTTCTTGCATAGTGAGATATTTTGAAAAAACTTTTTTGTCGTATTGGTGCATTGAGTCTGCAAAGATGTGACCCTTGTTTGAATATAAAAATATATCGGTAGCATCATCGTTTTGTAACTTATGTAAAAAAGTATTTATTGCCTCTAAGTGTGTGTCCACACCAAGTACATAAGCCTTTTTCTTGAGAGATAAAGAGAGAGTTAGACCAAGTTTGTTACTATTTACAAGATGATAGGGTTTACTAGAGATAAGCTTGTTTGTTTGTAAAGCTTGAATATACCAAGAGCGTTTTCTCACATCAAACGCAGTGTTCTTTCGAGCTGTTTTTAGTATATGTAAATTTTTATCTAGCAAGAGAGTTTGTTTGATTTTGTTTATGACAATAATATTTTTCCACTCTTCATTTGGCAGACGTAATAACTCAAAAAATCTCCCATTTGGCTGTGCAAAGTATATAGCAGCTCTCTCTGGATGCCTTTTTAAAAAGTGTTGTAGCGTATTTAGTAGCTCTTTATTGTATGTGAATGTGATGGTTTTGTAGAGTTCTTTTTTATTTTTATAGCTATATAAAACTGAAGCGGTTTCATCAACACTTTCTTGAATCTCTTTTTTGACTGCATCTCGTGCATTGTTAATCTGCTGTGCAATAGATGTCAAGACTAATTGTTTACTAAAATAATAGTTTGAAGTAATAAGAAAGAAACTGACTAGAATTATAAGTACCGAAAAAATACTAATAATTAAACTGTTTATGGAAAAAGATTTCATGAAAACACCTATGCTTTTAATGTAATTAAGCGATCATTACAAATATCAAAAATAATAATATTTTGGTTTTATTGATAGTTTTTTGGATTAATTTCTGTTTTGAAGTGGTGGACCCTCAGGGATTCGAACCCTGGGAGGTGTGACCCTCGCCGGTTTTCAAGACCGGTGCATTCGACCAACTCTGCCAAAGATCCACAATGTGTTTAGTTTAACATGAAAAAGTTAACTGGAGGTGCCACCCAGATTTGAACTGGGGATAGCAGCTTTGCAGGCTGCGGCCTTACCACTTGGCGATGGCACCAGTCATTATCTTTCATGTCAATGGTGCCCGGGGCCGGACTCGAACCGGCACAGTATTGCTACCGGGGGATTTTAAGTCCCCTGCGTCTACCAATTTCGCCACCCGGGCATAATGAATGAATTCACAGTTTAACAGTTTTAATAAATGGAGCGGGAAACGAGGTTCGAACTCGCGACCCCAACCTTGGCAAGGTTGTGCTCTACCACTGAGCTATTCCCGCAATTTTCTCTCACAATTTGTAAGTGAGCCGGAATTATAGCGATTTATTTTTCATTTGTAAAGGCTTTTTATCTGAAAATAGTAAAAAAATGCTATAATCGCATTTATAAAGAGTGACACTAAGCAGTCTTAGAATAAAATTAAGGATTAAAACATGAGAAGTGACATCATCAAAAAAGGTTTCGATAAAGCTCCACACCGTTCTTTGCTTCGTGCAACAGGTCTTAAAGATGAAGATTTTGACAAGCCTTTTATTGGAATTGCAAACAGTTATATTGACATTATCCCTGGGCATTTTTTCTTGCATGAATATGGAGAAATTGTAAAAGAGGCTATTCGTGAAGCGGGTGGTGTTCCATTTGTTTTCAATACCATTGGTGTTGATGATGGAATTGCTATGGGGCATGATGGTATGCTTTATTCACTACCGTCTCGTGAAATTATTGCTGATTCTATAGAAACAGTTATGAATGCGCACAAACTTGATGCTATGATTTGTATTCCAAACTGTGACAAAATTGTTCCAGGTATGATTATGGGTTCACTTCGTGTAAATGTTCCTACTATATTTGTTTCAGGTGGACCAATGCCAGCCGGACATAAAAAAGATGGTACACCAATTGACCTTTCTACTGCGTTTGAGGCGGTTGGTCAAGTGAATGATGGAACAATGAGTAAAGAAGAACTTTATGAGATTGAGTGTGAAGCATGCCCATCTGGCGGAAGTTGCTCTGGTATGTTTACTGCAAACTCTATGAATACTCTTTGTGAAGCGATGGGAATTGCACTTTCAGGTAATGGAACAGTGCTTGCGATGACTCCAGAGCGTATTGAGATGGTAAAAAAAGCAGCTAAACGCATTGTAGAACTTGCAAAAATGGAAGATAGTTCAAAATATAATTTTAAAAATATTTTAAATGAAAAAGCTGTTCATAATGCGTTTACAGTAGATATGGCAATGGGTGGAAGCTCAAATACAGTGCTTCATATGTTAGCAATTGCAAGAGAAGCTGATGTTGATTTTAAAATAGAAAATATTAATGCTATTGCTGAGAAAGTTTCACACATTGCAAAAATTTCTCCTTCATTAACATCCGTTCATATGAAAGATATTGACGATGCAGGTGGGGTAAACGCAGTAATGCATGAAGTTTCACGTAGAGGCGATGTTTTAAACCTTGATGCCTTGACAATTACTGGTGAAACGATAGGTGAGCGTATTAAAGATGCAAGAATTTTAGATGAGGCTATTATTCATACAAATGAAAATGCATATTCACCTGTCGGTGGACTCTCTATACTTTTTGGAAACCTTGCAACAGAGGGTGCGGTTATTAAAGCAGCTGGAATTGTAGATAGTATGCGTCACTTTAAAGGGACTGCTGTCTGTTTTAATTCGCAAACAGAGTGTATAGCTGGTATTATGGGTAAAAAAGTAAAAGCTGGGGATGTTGTAGTTATTCGTTATGAAGGTCCAAAAGGTGGTCCAGGTATGCAAGAGATGCTTGCTCCTACGGCACTTATCCAAGGTATGGGACTGGGTGAAAGTGTTGCACTTATTACCGATGGTCGTTTTTCTGGTGCTACAAAAGGTGCTTCTGTTGGGCATGTCTCTCCTGAAGCAGCTGAGGGTGGACTTATTGCACTTATAGAAGATGGTGATGAGATAGAACTTGATGTTGATAAACATATTTTACAACTCAATGTTGATGGCGAAGAGTTAGCAAGAAGAAAAGATGAATATAAACCATATAAGAATGAAGTAAAATCAAAATGGTTGAAACGATACCAACTTCTTGTATCAAATGCATCAAATGGTGCTGTATTAAAAACTGAATTATAGGAATAAATTTGAGTGCAATAGCAATAAAATATAATGATAATATAGTAGATTTACAAACAGCTGAGGAGCTTGGGCTTAAGGGCGAAGAGATAAAATTGGATAACTCGGCAGAGGCGTTAGAAGTGTTACGTCACTCAACTGCGCATCTTATGGCACAAGCTATAAAGTCACTCTATCCTGATGCAGAATTTTATGTAGGACCAACAGTTAAAGAGGGTTTTTACTACGATTTTAAAACTTCTGCTGAGATAGGGCAAGGGGATTTAAAAAAGATTGAGAAGCAAATGCTCTCTTTTGCAAAGAAAAAGTATCCTATTGAGCGTTATGTTATCTCTAAAGATGAAGCTCGTGAAAAGTTTAAAAATGATCATCTTAAACAAGCTGTTTTAGATATGATACCTGATGAAGATGTAAGCATCTATAAGCAAGGTGAATTTGAAGATCTTTGTCGTGGACCACATTTACCAAATATTGGTCTTATTCGATACTTTAAATTAACAAAAATTTCTGGTGCTTATCTTGGTGGAAATTCTAAGAATGAAATGTTAACACGCATATATGGTATTGCATTTGCAGATAAGGCATCACTTAAAGCACATATGGATATGCTGGCAGAAGCTGAAAAACGAGATCATCGTAAACTTGGAAATGAGATGAAACTTTTCACTTTTCGTGAAGAGGTTGGGGCTGGTTTTCCTATTTGGCTCCCTGCTGGTGGAAGATTGCGTGCTCGTTTAGAGTCACTACTTTTTAAAGCACATCGTAAACGCGGTTATGAGCCAGTGCGTGGACCTGAAATGTTGCGTTCAGACCTTTGGAAAACTTCTGGTCACTACCAAAACTATGGTGAAAATATGTATTTTACGCATATTGATGAGCTTGAGTTTGGTGTAAAACCTATGAACTGTGTTGGGCATATTAAAGTATATGAAGATGAACTTCACTCTTATAGAGATTTGCCGATTAAGTATTTTGAGTATGGTGTAGTGCATCGTCATGAACTTACTGGTGCACTGCATGGGCTTTTCCGTGTTCGTGAATTTACGCAAGATGATGCGCATATTTTCTGTCGTGCTGATCAGATTGAAGAGCAGATTATTGAAGTTGTTGATTTTGTTGATAAAATTATGAGCACTTTTGAGTTTGATTACAAGATGATGATTTCAACTCGTCCAGATAAGGCTGTTGGAAGTGATGAAGTGTGGGAAATTTCCACACAAGCTCTGAAAAATGCTATGGATACAAATGAACTTGCTTATGAAATAGATGAGGGTGGTGGTGCATTTTATGGACCAAAAATTGACATTAAGATTACCGATGCAATTGGTCGAGAGTGGCAATGTGGAACTATTCAGCTAGATTTTAATCTTCCTGAGAGATTTAAGCTTGAGTACAATGGTGAAGATAATGAGAAAATTCAACCTGTTATGATTCATCGTGCTATTTTAGGTTCTTTTGAGCGTTTTATAGGAATTTTAACTGAGCATTATGCTGGAGAATTTCCTATGTTTATTGCTCCTACACAAGTAGCAATTGTTCCTGTTGCTGAGTCACATAAAGAATACGCTAAGGAATTATCAGATAAACTTATTGACATTAATGCTGATAGTGAAATCTATGCGAAGAATGATTCTTTAAATAAAAG
>NZ_JALXBK010000015.1 GCF_026991475.1 Sulfurimonas sp.
TCTCAACAGCATCGAACTTCTCTATTTTGGCAAAAAGTTCTATGCTTGCACCCTCTTTTTCTACGATGGCGCGGGCATTTTTCATATCGTCTGCGTTTTGCACAAATGAGATTGCCATAAAATCTACCTCGTTTTGAATACCCCAGAGCATATCTTCTTTGTCTTTTTTTGTTAGAACATCGAGTCCAAGTTTTGTGTTTGGAAAATTGATTCCTTTTTTAGAACTGAGTATGCCATCATTTTGAACAACGACTCTAACTTTGTCTGGGGCTACTTCTATGACTTTTGAGCGGATAAGACCATCATAGAGGTAGATATACTCTGAGACTTTGAGTTTGTCGAGTATCTGTTTTTGGTTGAGGGTAAGCTTGTATGTATTTTCATCTATCTGCGTTCCAATGATCTCCTCTTTGACAAACTCTAAAATGTCGCCGATTTTGAGAAAGAACTCTTTTTTAAGCTCTCCAATACGTACTTTTGGACCGCTTATATCTTGTAAAATACCGGTAATGAGTCCTGTTTTTTGTATAGCAGCGCGTATGTGCGCGAGAATTTTGGAGTGGTACTCATGTGTACCGTGACTAAAGTTCAGACGAAAAACATTCACACCGGCATATATCAGCTTCTCTATACTCTCTTGGGAGTCAGACGCAGGACCGATGGTGGCTACTATTTTTGTTCTTTTTTTCATCTGTTTCTCCTAATGCTTTTTAATAAGCAGGTACTTTTTTATTACCCATGCAATGAAGATAATAAGTGCTAGAATAAGTATAAAATGCCATACTTTTTCAAGTTTTCCAAAGAGTAGCTCTGCGCTTGTTCCTAAAACATAGCCCAGAGAAATACCTAGAAAACTCCAAAGCACGACACCAAGTGTGTCGAAAATAGTAAATGTTTTATGGTCGTATTTGTAAATGCCTAAAGTCATCGGAAAAAGAATAGCACCACTGTAGATAAAGCGCCCACTAAAAGCAAGTAGTGCTCCTTTATGTTGTACTGAATCTTCAAGCTTTTCTACACGTGGCTTGAATGAAGGAAAATAATTTAAGAGTTTAAGGGCATATCTTTGTCCAAGAAAGTACCATAACTGATCGCCTGCAACTGCGCCAAGAATGGCAATAAAAAAAGCCGAAGGGAAGGAGAGCATACCAAGATAACAGAGAATTCCCGTAGCGATAATCATTGAAGTTCCTTCAACCATCATTCCGAAAAAGATAATCCAGAGTCCATATGTGCTCACAAGGGGTGTGATTTCACTTAAAAGATGTTCCATATAAAATCCTTTTTTGTTTGTGAGATTATACTTCTTTTTTAGAAATTGTATGCAACTTGTAAAAACAATCGCTGCGCATTATTGTCAGCAACATTTTTTGTAACAAATGCTCCTGCATTAAAATAGGCATAAATTACTTGATACTCCAGTGCTTTATTGTAGTGCCATTTATACTCGAGGTCATATTCATCACCAAGTTTACTTTCGTGATTGCCATTGATGTTGTATTTTTTATAGTAGCTCCACGCATCATTTGCATCGGCAAGTGAGAAGTCATGGTAAGAGAGTTTAAGTTGCATATTTTTTTGTGGCACAAGATGCAGCTCTACAACTTTTTCAATAAGATTGCTCCATTTCATAATATCCATACGCCCATAGAGTGAACCATCTGTTCCTCCAAAAGGGGTACGAAATGTTTTGACTGTATTGTCGTGAGGGTTATCATCTCCGCTTGCATAAATTCGTCCAACAACAATGTTAGGTTTAAGTGTTATGTTTTTAAATCTATAGCCTATTTTTGCGACATACCCATAAGCATCATATTTTTTCTCTTTAATCGTTCCATTAGCTTTAGCATAGGTGAAGTCGTAATTGAAACTATGCAAATCATTATCGTAGGCTCGTAATCCATATGTGTAGTTCTCTTGGGTATTCTGACCATTTCCTTCGCCGTTATAAAGACCTTTTTTGTAAATAACAAAGGGCTCAACTGCTCCTTTATTGTCCGTTTTAAAGTGCGTGTAGATTCCTGCACCTTCATAAACATGTTTTCTAAAGAGTGAGAGACGGTTTTTGTCTTTGTCTTTAGTTTGACCGTAAAAGGTATCTATGAAATTACCATCAAACCTGTAAGAGAACTTGGCAAGATCCCAAAGCCAGCCATAAGAGTTACCCCAGCTACCAGGCCCTAAAACTCTTTTGTCTCCGTATCTGTTAGATTCTCGTCCAAGTTGTAAAGAGAGTCCACTGACATTTGCTAAATTTTTTACTTTTACATTAAGTGCTGCAAAGTCAAAATCTTCTTGCGGATCCATCCAGTAGCTTTCATTGCCACTCACTTTTTTAAAGTCATTATAATCCAATGACCAACCATAGACACTTGCAAAGTAGCCCACAGCTGTATAGATAATGTCAGGTGTCTGTTTGTAAATAAAGCCGAGTTTTAGCCTACTTACAAGAAGGGTGTCATCAGGGCGACCAATGAGTGGTGGATCATCCCCATATGCCTTTTTATTCATCCCATCTAAAGATTCAAATCGCTCTCTCACACCGCCAGTAGGTGATAAACTTTCAGCAAAAAGAGAGCTAAATGCCAATAGTGATAAAGCTATAAATACCGCTTTTTTCATTGAGCTTGAGTGTGGCACTTTTTGTTACGGATGGCTTCTATTTCTTTGACACGTTCATCTAAATCTTGAAGCATTTCATACTGTTGTGTATCAGTTTTCTTATTTTCTATCATCCGTTTTTTACGCTCTTCAATAGTTTGAAGCCACTCATCTATGACAGTATCAGGAATTGAACAATCTGCTGCTTCTTTTTTTTCATTTTCAACAATCCAGTCTGCAATTTTTTTCATTATATGTATCATATTATAATCCTAAAAGTTTATAAATCATTTTAGCCGAGAGTAACAATAAAACTACGGCAATAAGTTTTTTAACCTGCTGCGGTGTTAAACGATAGTGCATAATAAAGTCACCAATATAACCGCCGATGATGGCTGCTACGGTCACGACGCCAAGTAGTATCCAATCCATATCTACAAATGAAAGATAGGTTGCAAATGCTCCAAGCGTTGAAAATGGGATGACAAAACTAATGGCATAAGCCGCTTTTTTCGCATCAAATCCGAGTAAAATAAGTAGCGGCATTATGAGTGAACCACCACCTACTCCAATAGTTCCAGAGATAAGCCCAACAACTGCACCGATGACATAGAGCACCCAAGCTTTATCATAAACAACTTTTTGTTCACGGTTACTAAAGAGTAGAAGTATGGCACTTACAAGTAAAAATGCTACAAGTATCCACTCAACAACCTCTTTTTGTACATACTGGCTCATCCACGCACCAATAGGTGTTGCAATCATAATTGAAATTATAAGTGGAATAGCAAATTTTATATCTAAAACTCCACGAAAAAAGTTCATAAATGAAGCTGTGATTGTTGAAGCAGAGTTTATGAAAAGCCCGATGGCCTTTGCCAAATTTATGGGCATTCCCATCATCGAAAAGATGGGCACAAGACCAATGGCAGAGCCAACCCCACCCATTGAAAAAAGGGTAGAAAGACTTAGCGTTAAAAAGAAGTAGATGGCATAATGTATAAGTTCAGGACTCATCTTTTATATCTTTATTGTTTTTGCTTTGCCACCTTTTAGGTGTTCCATTAGTCCAAGTAACCCGCCACTCAAATATTTCACCTCAAAACCTTGTGTCGCTAACCACATTCGTGCCATATTTGAGCGGTCTGATTTTGGACAAGCCACAACAATAAGCTTATCTTTTGGTAGTTCCTCAAGTCGCTCAGGCATTTCATTTGCAGGAATTTTAAGCCCAAAGTTCACTTGCCAAACCTTTGTCTCCATTGGTACACGAACATCAACGAGTTCACATTTCCCTTCATTATAGAGCTCTATAAACTCATCAATCTCTATACGCATATTATTCATTTCACTTGGAATTACATTTTTTATAAACGCTTGCATTATTTTGCTCCTTGAAGTTTTTTCATATAATCTCGTGCTTTATCCCCTCGAAGATAGTCAACAACTTTTAACATTCCATCATTTAAGTAGCGAGCATTGTAACCTTTGAGTTTTAAAAAAAGGCGTGCAATTTCTGATCTGTCATAGTGTGGACACATAGTGACAATTGTTTTACTTTTATCTATTTCATCAAGTCTATCTGGAAGTTCATTGAGTGGAATGTGGTCTCCAAAACCAACATGCCACGCTTCATACTCTTCGTTAAAACGAATGTCTATCACCTGTGCTTCACCTTTTGCGTAGAGCTCAAAGAGTTCAGGCATCTGTATCTTCATATCTTGACGCTCTTGGTAATCAAAACCTTTTAAATATCTATCGAAATCTATTGGTATATCTTTCATCTTCTTTCCTTTAACTAACTGATTAGTTAATTGTACTATTTAAAAAGTAAAATATTTCTTAAAAATGAACTTAATAGAAAAATTATTTATAATCAGAAATCAATATATAATTAGATAATATAAGAAAAAACTTTGGTAATGTATATGATAAATAAAAATATAAGAATTAAAAAAGATATATGGATAAACTCTAGTGATTGCACTATTAAAGAGCTTATTGATTATATTAAAAATAGAGGAAAACTTCGAGATACTCAAATTGAGGCTATTGAGATATATCTTTTTCTAAAAATAAAAGGTGAGAATAAACCTCTATGGCAACTCTTTAGTGAAGGTTTTTTTATAGATTTTGATACTCTTGATGGATATGAAAATTATATATTAAAAAATGATGGTACAGCAAAATTAGCACTTTACCATTTTGCTAAAAAAGAGTTACCAACTTTAGCAAAAGCTATTGATGAAAATAGAGTTTTAAACTATGAAGAGATAATTAAAAAAATATTTTATAATGTAAATTATAGTGATTATCTTCTCTCTCTACCTATGGGTGCTGGAAAAACCTACTTAATGGCTTCATTTATCTATCTTGATTTATACTTTGCGTTAACCGAACCAGAAAATAAAAATTTTGCTCATAATTTTTTAATTCTTATTCCATCGGGACTTAAAAATTCCATCGCTCCATCTTTAAAAAGTATAGAAGATTTTGATGGTAGCTGGGTATTACCTGAAACTCAAGCAAAAAAAATAAAAAAGTTATTAAAGTTTGATATACTTGATGTTCCTAAAACTGCTAAAAAATCAAATCTTGCAGTCAATCCAAATGCCTCTAAAGTAAATAGTATATTGCCAAATCCCTTTGGTCAAATTTTTGTAGTAAATGCAGAAAAAGTCATACTTAATTCTAAAGCAAAAGGACTTTTTGAAGATGATGAGATAGTAGAAAATGAGCTTAAACAAAAACTCTCTCTTGTTCCAAATATGTCTATTTTAATAGATGAAGTACATCATGCGGCAAGTGATGATATAAAATTAAGACAAGTGGTTTCATGGTGGAATGAACAGAACAACATAACTACTGTTTTAGGTTTTAGTGGAACGCCATATCTTAAAAGTGCTGAAAAAATTTACATCAATGAAGATGATTTTTTTAGGTTTTCTCATATTACAAATACAGTCTATTATTATCCCCTTACAAAAGCCATTGAAAAGTTTTTAAAACTGCCAACGGTGAAGAGTGCAAAATTAGAAAAAGAGGAGATTTTAACACAAGCTGTAGAGGATTTTAACTCTTTATATAAAACAAAAGTTTATGAAGATGGAACAATAGCAAAGTGTGCTATATATTGTAGTAACATCAAAGATTTAGAGGAGATTGTTTACCCACATTTAGTTTCAAAACTTAAAATTCCAAAAGATGAAATATTAAAATTTCATAAAGGAAACAGAGAGTATAAAATTGATGCTAGTGCTGAACTTGAGTTTAAAAGTTTAGATTTGCCTGCAAGTCAAAAAAGATATATTTTGTTAGTGCAGGTTGGTAAAGAGGGGTGGGATTGTAGAAGTTTAACAAGTGTAGTTTTAAGTGGAACTGGAGATAGTCCGAAAAATATGGTACTTCAAACATCTTGTAGATGTCTTAGAGAAGTAGATGATAATGCTAACACAGCACTTATTTGGCTTAATGATAGTAATGCAAAAATTTTAAATGAGCAACTTAAAAAGGAGCAAAATAGCTCCATAGAAGAGATAAATAGTTTAAATAGAACATCATTAAACAAGCCTATAAAAAGAGTTTCAAGGATTAATGTTTTAAAACTTCCAAAGATTGACTTTTATCAATTACGCATAAAATACACTACAATAAATAGTGAAAAAGAGGCAAATACAAAGAAAAAATTAAAAGCTATTGTTAAAAATATCGAGATATATAAAGATGATATTGTAACTATTAAAAGTGGTGATTTTAAAAATTTACATGAGAGTAGAGAAGTTATAAATAAAGAGCATCATAAGATAAGTTTTAAAGATTTTCTGTTTGCCATAGAGAAAAATAGTTTTATGCAAATAGAGACAAAGAGTTATGAAAAAGAGTTAAAAGTCATCTATAATAAAATAGATGATTTAGATAAAATTTACAATGATATAGCTCTTAGTTTTAGCATAAAAAGGGAGTTGAACTCTAAAGAAGAGGAGATAAAACAGAGTGCTGAACTTTTAATAGTAGATAATCTAAAAGATGTAGAACCAAACAAAAAGCTCTATCCATCAACAACAGCTCTAAAGCAGATACTCCAAGCCGATAAAAATCCAAATTTTGTAGATGAATTTGAGACTGAAAAACGGGCTAAAATTATAGAACTTACGCAAGAAAAAAAATATGAAGCCATAGTAGAAATTGCACAAGAAAATTTAGCAGTCGCTACAAAAAATAGAGACAGATCGTTTCACTATCTTCCTTATGATTTTAGACAGAGTGGATTTGAAAAAGATATTTTAGAACAAATTTTCTCTCTTAACTCTTTTCAAAAAGGTAATTTAGAGGCATATTATAATGGTGAGAGAGGTTTAACAGAGTTTGTAATAGAGTGTTATAAAAAATTAAAAAATAGTTTTAGATATATAGGTCGATATACAACAGACTTTTTAATCATACAAAGAGACAGAGAAAATCAAATAAAAAAAATACTTATACTTGAAACAAAAGGTGAAGGCTTTGCAAATGATGAGAGTTTTAAGCTTAAAAAAGAGTTTGTAACAAGTGAGTTTATTACTAAAAATAATGAAGCCTTTGGATATAAAAAATTTGACTTTTTATATCTTGAAGATAGCATAACTTTAGATGAAAATTTAATGAAATTAAATGAAAAAATAGAAGGATTTTTCAATGCCAATTAGATACATACCTTACGATAAAGTACCTGTAAAAGGTCAAGCTATACTAAATAACATAACAAGAAGTCAAAGGCTTCTTAGCTACAAAGATAACAATAAAGTACATGAAAGAATTTTACGAGGAATACCCTACTATGAACTAAATGAGCTTGAACAAGTAGGTAAAGAGAGTGAAAATCTAGTCATAAGAGGAGAGTGTTTATCTGCTTGTGCTTATTTAAAAGAGAAAAATATCAAAATAGATTTAGTTTACATTGACCCACCATTTGCTAGTGGGGCTGATTATGCTAAAAAGGTTTATATCCGAAAAAATCCTAAACTTGCACAAAAGATTAAAAAAGCCGAAGAAAAAATGGAGATGGATGAGCTTGTAGCATTTGAAGAGAAGATGTATGGCGATATTTGGTCTAAAGAGGACTACTTAAACTGGATGTATGAAAATCTTATGGCTATAAAAGAGGTTATGAGTGATACTGCATCTATCTATGTTCATCTTGATTGGCACATTGGGCATTATGTGAAAATTTTGATGGATGAGGTGTTTGGGGAAGAGAATTTTACAGAAGAAATTATATGGCATTATGAAAAATGGACTTCAAGTAGTAATTCATTACAAAAAAATCATGATGTTATATATATGTATAAAAAGAATGAAAAAAATATTTTTAATGAACAAAAAGAAATTACTAAAAATTTAAAAGATAAATATGAAAAAGGTTATTTAATTGGAGGTGGTTTTGGAAGTAATGGCTTAGTCGTATATGATAAATCAAAACCTAAGGTAATTGAATTAATTAATTCAGGAAAATATCAAGTACATTATGCAGAATCAAAAGGAAAGCCTCTTAGTGATGTTTGGCAAATACCATTTATTAATCCTGTTGCTACAGAACGATTAGATTATGCTACTCAAAAACCAGAAGCCTTACTTGAACGAATTATAAAAGCTTCATCAAACGAAGGAATGATAGTAGCCGATTTCTTTGGTGGTAGTGGTGTAACTGCAAAAGTAGCAAATGATTTAGATAGAAGATTTATCCATTGTGATATTGGTATAAACTCCATTCAAACAGTTCGTGATAGACTTGTTGAGGCAAAAGCTGATTTTAAAATCTTAGAGGTGCAAGATGGATTAAATCTCTTTAGAAACCCTATTCAGACTATGGACAAATTAGCCTCTTTGATAGATGGACTTAACACTCAAAAACCAGAAGGCATAAACTCTTTTTGGTTTGGAACCATTGTAAATTCTAAATATGGAACTATGCCTGTTTTTGTGCCAGATTTAAGAGATAGTACAAAAAAAGTGCTAGATATTGTTGCTATAAATGAGATTGTAAATAAAGAGATATACAATTTTGATAATTTTAATGGTGAAGTGAAAAAAGTTATTGTCTATTTTGTAGATATAGTTGATTTAGCTGAGATTAAAAAGTTTATAAAAGAGAATAACCAGACACTTATAGAGATTGAACTAAGAGATTTAAAACAAGTTTTAGATTTTGTAATAGTTGATGATAAGGTGGAGTTTAATCTAAAAGAAGATGGGCTTTTTTATGAAGTAGAGATAAACTCATTTTATAGCGATAGATTAAAACAAAAGATTGGTGAATATAACTCAAAACAAGCACTAAAATCAAATGCAAATCATATATCTATAAGTGAAGATGGACTTGAACTTATAGAGTACCTTAGCTTAGATTGCACAAATGAGAGTGGAGTGTGGCAAAGTGATAGTGAGATAAAAATAGATAAAAATGGATTTGTTTCCATAAATGGAACTAAAACAAAAGAGTTTTGGAATGCAAAAATAAGTAGTAACACAAAACCTAAAAGATTAAAAATAAGAAATATTGCAGGAGATGAAATAGTACAAAACTTACTCTTCTAAAATAACTATTTTTGGTTTTTTAGACATAAATGGTGGTTTTGCAAACCAAATTAAAAGAATAAGTGCAATGCTAATGTAGCTTGAAATAAGTAAAATATCATCATTTGCTCTTGTTGCGGCTTGTTGCTCTATGATGTGGTTGATGGCAGGCAGGGCAGGGATGCCAATATGATGCAAAGAGTCCATAAACTCTTGCGTAGCGTGAGAAAATCTTGTAATATTTTCGCTATAAACTGCGTGGTGAATATCGCCTTGTCTCTCCCACATTGTTGTAGCGATGGAAGTCCCAAAACTCCCACCTAAAATTCTAAGAAAGTTTACAAGCCCCATAGCAGAAGCAACACGGGTAATGGCGATTTCAGAGATGATGATACTTGTAAGAGGAACAAAAAACATCGCCATTCCTGCACCCATAAGAAGTCGAGGTAAAAAGGCATCCATAAGCGTAATATTGACGGTAAACTGTGCCATCCAGTAGTAACTTGCGGCAAAAATAATAAAACTGATGCTCACAAGTACGCGTAGATTTAAGCGATGGAGGTTACTGCCGACAATAGGAGAGAGTAAAAAGGCAAATACGCCTACACCGGCAGAGGCAAATCCAGCCCAAAAAGCAGAGTAGCCTAGCTGCGTTTGCAACCATAGAGGAAAGATAACACCACCACCTAAAAAGATGGTGTAGCCTAGACTTATGGCGATGGTTCCTACAGAGAAGTTACGGTTTGTAAAGAGTGTTAAATCAACAACAGGATGTTCATCAAAAATCTCCCATACTATGAAGATGGAGAGTGTTACTACTGCAGTAATGGCTAAGATAATGATGGTTGGAGAGTTGAACCAGTCAAGATTATTTCCTTTATCGAGCATAATTTGTAAGCTGGCGACACCAACGATGAGCAGGGCTAAACCTGTAAAATCTATTGGTAGTTTTAAGATGGTTGTTTCACGATTTTTTAGCATATTCCAAACAATAAATGCACTCAGAAAGCCTATGGGAATATTGATGTAAAAAATCCATGACCATGAAAAATTATCTGTAATGTAGCCACCAAGAAGGGGTCCGACAATAGGTCCAACAGTAGCAGTCATTGCCCAAAAAGCAAGAGCAAGACCCTGTTTGTGTTTTGGATAGATTGAGAGCAGAAGACTTTGAGAGAGTGACATCATAGGAGCTGCTACAATTCCCTGCAAAACTCTTGCGACTATGAGCAGATTGTAATCAGGTGCGAGTTCACATAGCCAAGAGACAAGAGAAAACAAAAAGGTAGAGAGTACAAAAAGATGTACCTCTCCAAAGCGTTTTGCTAACCATCCCGTAAGGGGCATAAAGATGGCATTAGCTGCTGCAAACGCAGTGATGACCCATGTTCCTTGATCGGGAGTTACTCCTAAATCCCCTGCAATGGCAGGGATGGAGACATTGGCTATGGTAGTATCAAGCACCTGCATAAATGTAGCAAGCGCAAGTGCTAAGGTAGCAATTGTTAGTTGTAGTGTTGAAAAAGAGCTGAGAGTCTCCTCCTTACTCAAATATTTTTCCTTATAATTTCATGAGCCATGGCTGTTGCTTCTTGCATAGCATTTTTATAAAGCAGTGTCGATAGATTTTTATTTTTAGTAATTTTTTTCTTTGAAAGTGGAGCTGTATTTTGTTTATGTATATCTATCGTAGCGACCATTGAATTTCCTACATGAAGTGGATACTTTTGAAGCTCTTTTGCATTTAATGCGATGCGAATAGGAATACGCTGTACAATTTTAATCCAGTTTCCTGTGGCATTTTGTGGAGGCAGAAGTGAAAAAACAGCTCCGGTTCCTGCTGATATTCCAACGACTTTGCCATGATAGACAACATTTTTTCCATACAAATCAGAGTAAAGTTTTACATTTTGATCTACTTTTATATGGCGAAGTTGTGTCTCTTTGAAGTTTGCATCTACCCAAAATCCATTCGTGGGAATAATCGCCAAGAGGGTTGTTTGGAGGGAAACATTTTCACCTATGCTAAAATTCTTTTTCGTGACAATACCACTGTGGGGAGCATAAATATTGCATCGTTTGAGATTGAGATAGCTGCGTTTGAGTGCTAAAATAGCATTTTGAACTTGTGGATTTTTTGAGATATTGACATCTTTAATAAGGGCTTGGATTGCCTTGTGTTTTTGACGCATAATCTGTAGATTTTGCCTTGCTTCTTTGTAGGCATACTCTAAATGTTCAAACTTATTGATAGCAATTGCATGATGCTTTTCTAAGACCTGATTGCGTTTAAAATCAGCTTCTGCTTTTTGCATTTTAAGTGTAGCAAGTGCTACATTAAACTTACTCTCTTTTGCTTGAATATGGAGTGCCTTTATTTTACGAACTGTCTGTGCCAGCGTAGATTTTGCTTGTTCAAATGAGAGATTTGCATCTCTTGTATCAAGTCGTCCAAGAAGTTGCCCTTTTGTTACATACTGCGTTTTATGAACAAAAATCTGCTTCACCACTCCTGATGTTTGTGGTGTTACATAGATGATATTTTGAGAGACATAAGCATCATCTGTAGATTCATAATATTGTGCATAAAGGTAGTAGTAAAAAGCGTAAGCTACGCCACTTGCAATAAATAGAAAAATGAGTAAGAAGAGTATATTATTGCGTTTGTGGCTTTTTTGTGAGGAGTGTTTTGTTTGTGACAATGCTGTGCCTTTAGCATAAGATGATAAATCAATATAAATTATCGAATAATAGCATAAATCATATTTATGCTATTACATTTTTGGAATCTTCTCTCCCATATTCACACTGAAAAGTGGTGTGCTCTACATCAAAAGTATCATGAAGTTTTTTCTCTAATTTATCTATGACTCTGTTTGATTCCGAGAGGCTTATATCTTCATTGAAATCAAGATGTGCTTCGAGGTTTATTTGATGGTCATTAAGTTTCCAAATGTGAATATGGTGGACATCTTTTATCTCTTTTTCCTCTTCTATAGATTTGACTACCTCTTCTACATCAATACCCTCTGGCGTAAACTGCATCAAGATGGCACTACTCTCTTTTACAAGTCCAAAGGATGCCCAAATCAGATACAGAGCAATAAGCATAGAGATGAGTGGATCGACCCAAAAGATGCCGAAGTAATACATTAAGAGCCCACCACCGACAACTGCGACACTTGTCATAACATCAGTAAGTAGATGTAGATAGGCTGCTTTCATGTTCATATTGCCGTGTGCATCATCTTTGATGAGCAGTACACTCGCTGCGTTTAGAACGATGCTAAGTGTACCAAGACCAATGACCCAAATAGAATTAACCACCTCTGGATGGTAAAACTTGTGAAATGCTTCGATGATAAGAAAGATAGCAATTCCGATCAGCACAGAAGCGTTAAAAAGTGCTGCAAGTATCTCTGCTCGTTTGTATCCAAATGTTTTTGACTCATTATTTGGTTGTGCTGCGAGTCTGTTGGCTACATAGGCAATGACAAGTGCAAGTACATCACTAAAGTTGTGCATTGCATCACTTAGCAGTGCAAGTGAGCCTGAAAATATTCCTCCCACAATTTGTGAGAGTGTGATAATGACATTTAAAACAATGGTAATAAAAAGATTTTTACCGCTTACATCGTGGTGATGGTGTTCACTCATAATTTTCTCCTAATATAATTAACTAACTAATTGGTTAATTATAGCTTTTCTAGTTTTAATTTTTACTGAAGATAAACTCCTCTTCTTTCTATATATCTATTTTATTGTATATTCAAACTTCCTTTTTTAGGAATTTTATAGTACAATACAGTATGAATGTGATTAGTAAGAGAACTATAGTTGAATTTTATAAGAAATACCCAAATTCTAAGACAGCATTAGAAGTGTGGTATGCAGATACTAAAAAAGCTATTTATAATACACCTGATGACATCAAGAGGGTATATGCAAGTGCTTCCTTTTTAGCTGATAATCGAGTTGTTTTCAATATAAAAGGTAATGAGTATAGACTGATAGTTCATATAGATTATTTAAGAAAATTTGTTAGAGTGAAATTTATAGGCACACATAGCCAATATGACAAAATAAATGCGCAGGAGGTATAACGATGAATATTAAACCTATCAAAACAGAACAAGACTATGATAATGCACTTAAAAGAGTAGATGAGCTAATGGAAATAAACCCAGCTCTTAATACTCCACTTAGTGACGAGTTAGAGATTTTGGTACTACTTATAGAGAAATACGAAGAAAAACATTACCATATTGAAGCACCTGATCCTATTGAAGCGATAAAGATAAGAATGCAAGAGATGGATTTAAAACAAAAAGATTTAGTGCCATATGTAGGAAGTGCTTCTAAAGTCTCAGAACTTTTAAATAGAAAAATATCACTATCTCTTAATATGGTTGTGAATTTAGCTCAAGCACTTCATTTGTCGTTTGAGGTACTATTGTCTGATAAAAATAGAAAAGTTGCATAAATATGTCAGCCTAAAATTGAAATACCCATAAAAAATAACCCGAGTTCAAGAGCAATGCCCGATAAAAATATCCAAAGAATGTTGAGGTTGTAGTAGCGCACTGCGATGAGTGCTCCAACTGCCCAGATATAAGCTGCAGGAGAGTGAAGAGTTACTTTTCCCATGGAGAGTACAACGAAAAAGAGCATCCCTGTAAACGCAGCTAAAATTCCTTTTAATCCTCTGCGAATAAAGAGATAATCTTTGATTTTGGCATAAATTTCCGACATTATGATTGTATAAAAAAATGAAGGGTAGAACATCCCAATGGTTGCAAGCAGACTTCCCATAAGTCCAGCCACTTTATACCCGATGAATGTCGCTGTAATGAGAAATGGACCGGGAGTAATCTGCCCAAAAGCAATGCCGTCGGCAAATTGTTTCATACTTAGCTAATGGTGTGATATGACCGCTTCTTGCTGCAAGAGCGGCGAATGCAATGAAAATAGAACCACTTACTATGATGGCTGTCAAACGCCACTGCCATTTACCGGGAATATCTAACTTTTGTGTCTGCTCGTTTGTATTTACCTTCATGGGATCTTTCCAGAAAAACAGAAGACCAAAGACAACAGCAAAGATGATAACCCAAAAGGCATTGATTTTATAGAGTAACAGTATAAACGCAAGTCCAGAGATAAAAGCTGTTTTTCCTCCATCAATGTAACGATTTGCAAAATCAAGAGATATATGGATGATGATACCCACAACCATAGCTTCAAGTGCAATAAAAAGAGGATGTACCCAAGTAACATTTCCATAGTTGAAATAGAGCCAAGAGAGCAGTACCATTAAAAGGTAGGAGGGGAGTATAAACAAAAATGTCGCTATTAAAGCACCCCAAAACCCCTTGATGCGATAGGCAGAGTATGTAGCAAGGTTGAACATAATAGGACCAGGATAGAGCTGCACCATAGCTAGCCCCTCATCCATCTCTTTTTGTGTAAGCCACTTACGCCCAACGACAAGTGTTTTGAGCTGTTGGAGCATCGCTACACTGTAGGCTGTAAGACCTATGATGAAAAAAGCCCATGTCAGTTCAAAAAAAGAGGGAGTGACTTTTACGCTGGACTCTTCATGAGACATAGTGTTCCTTTATTTATAAAATATGCGTCTCTTTTGGCACTTCACTTGAGACCACTTTTTTATCTTCAATTTTAAGTATTCTATCACAAAGTGGTAACATCGCTTCATCGTGGGTGACCATTATGACGGCTACATCTTGGTCTGTGGCTATTTTTTTAAGCATTTTTACAACATCTACGGAGCGTTTGATGTCAAGGGCTGCTGTAGGTTCATCTGCTAAGATTATTTCAGGTTTGTTTGCCAATGCTCTTGCGATGGCAGCGCGTTGGTTTTGTCCACCTGAGAGAGAAGAGGGCATTGCATTTGCTTTGTCGCCAATGTCAAAATACTCCAAAAGTTCCATCGCTATTTTCTCACTCTCCTCTTTTGAGAGACCGTTTGTTTGTGGTAGAAGCGTAACATTTTCGATGATATTTAAAAAGGGGATGAGGTAGTGTGCTTGGAAGATAAAACCTATTTTTTCACGTCGAATCTTGCGTGTCTCTTTTGTAAGCCATTTGTTTTCATAAACTTTTTCATCTCCTAGCCAAATGCTTCCACTTGTCGGCTCTTCCACACAACCTATCATCATAAGAAGTGTTGTTTTTCCTGCACCACTAGGGGCTACAAGGGCGACGAGTTCACCTTTATTGACTTCAAAAGAGGCTCCATTAATGACCTCTACAAGGCTGTCACCTTTACCGAAATTTTTAACGAGATTTTCTATTTTTATTGCTTGTTGACTCATGCTCATCCTCCTATTGCCTCTGCCGGATCGGCTGATATTACTTTTTTCACACCCACAAAAGAGGCTAAAATAGATGCTATGATGATGACTATAAAAAGTCCAAAAGCATCAGGGGTTTCAAGCACAACTCTTTTTGGAAATTTCGAGTAGATGAGATGAGCAAAAATATTTCCTGCTATAAAAGCAAGCACACCCATGAGTACCGTCTCTTGCACTATCATTTTAATGATCATCGAGTTTGGAATCCCTATAAGCTTCATAATCGCTATCTCTTTCATCTTTTCAAGCGTCATTGTGTAGATGATAAGCGCGATGATAATGGTAGAAACAATGACAAGTATAACAGTAAACATTCCTATCTGCTTTGATGCCATTTTTATAAGATTTTTAGTTAAAATTGTCTTCTCTTGCTCTGCTGTATAGACAGAATTATGCTTCCATCGTCTTATATCTTGCGCAACTGCGTTTACATCATAACCACTCTGCACACGGGCAACGATTGCGTTTACCATATGTGAGTTTACACCTTTTATGCCTCTTGCTCTATCATTTCTTATGCGTGCATTAGAGTAGAGAAACTGCAACTCCTGCGCATCTTTGAGTGAAATGTACACTAAAGG
Organism: Sulfurimonas sp.; assembly: GCF_026991475.1. Taxonomy (GTDB): domain Bacteria; phylum Campylobacterota; class Campylobacteria; order Campylobacterales; family Sulfurimonadaceae; genus Sulfurimonas. The sequence goes on from NZ_JALXBK010000015.1 coordinate 16,109, forward strand.
GTCTCCACCAGAAGATACTGTACCGTGTGTGACACCTACAACGGTGTAAATATCTCTACCTAAAGGAATTTTATCGCCTAGTTTAAAGCCTGTTTTATCTGTTACTACCATTTCGTAATGACTGCGTTTAAGCCTTCGTCCTGCTATGAGTTTGCTTGGATTGATGGGGTCAATATCTCCAAAAGGGTTAAAACCAACTGCAAAAACACGTACCATCTCATTTTTTAAAGGGAGTTGGAGGTTTTGAAAGGTAATGCCCTCTGAACTTTTTACTCCTTGTATGACATGAATGGTGTCTTTTAAATCTTCATGTACTCGTGATGCCTCGGCAAAGGGTCCAAGTGTATTTTCCTGAACGACCCATAAATCGACATCTAAATCATCAAGTAAAACTTGTGCATCGATGATCATACCTCTATAAACACCCATCATAATCATAACAATGCCAAGAAGCATCCCCACACCTGCGGCGGTTACGATGAATTTTCCAAGAGTATGTTTTATCTCTTTTTGTGCTAAGTTTATCATTAGTGAACTCTTGAACCCTCAAAGAGAGGCTTTTTGTTTTTTGCCGGCACAAGTATGACTGCGTTTGTAGCAAGGTTTTTCACGGCTACTGTTTTGCCACTGATGCCAAGCACTTTGACTTTTTGAAAGTGCGCTTTGCTGTTTTGAGCTATCCAAACACCGCTTTTATCATTTTTGTGAACTATCACTTTTGTAGGAACTGTCACAACATTTTGAAGAGTTTTGGTATGTATGAGCACCTCTGCTTGTTCATTGATGTAAAATGGAATCGGTAACTTCTCAAACGCAACATCTACTTCTCTCTCCTGTGTTACCGCGTCACTCTCTGCCACGATGCGTTTTACAATACCTGCAAATTTTTTCCCAGCTTGAGAGCGGAGTGTAATATGAGCGTGTTGTCCTACTTTGATGTTTCCACTAATACGCTCATCGATGTAAGTACGAATCCAAACATCTTTAGGATCTACAATCTTAAATATACTCTGTGTAGGTACAACACTCTGCGCTACTTCTGCCTCTTTTGCAATGACATAACCATCAACAGGCGCATAGATTTTATAGCGTGAGAGTTTCACTTCAAGTGCTTTTACACTTGTTTGTGAGCGTTTTACCTCTTGTAGTGCTGAGTTTATATGTGCTTTTGTAGCAGCAATTTGTGCTTTTATTGCATCAAGGTCTGCTTTTGCTTTGTCATACTCTGACTGAGAAGCGAATGACTGGATTTTTAATTTTTTGTAACGGTTGTAGGTTACAAGTGCTAAATTTTTTTGTGCATAGAGTGCGTCAAGGTCTTTACGCGTGGCTGTAACCTCCATCTTTGCTTTTTTGACTGAAATCTTCGCTTCTGCTACAAGTTCTGGCAAATCAACAGCATCCATCTCTACAAGAAGTTCTCCTTTTTTTACCCACTTTCCTTCATCTGTATGGAGTGCTTTGATTTTTGAAGCAGTGAGTGCTGTGATGTTGTAAATCTCTTTTGCTCCAACATTTCCTATGCCAAACGTCTGCAGTTTCATATCTCCTTTTTTGGGAGAGAGTGTTGTATAAGTACTTTTTGGAATGTAAACTTTGTTGTAAAAAATTGCTCCGCCGACAAGCAGGGCAAGAGCGATAAGAGCGTATTTAAGATAGTTGTTCATTATATTTTTCCTTTAAGATATTGGATTCTGTCAATGCTAAGTGCGCGTGAATAGTAGGCTTCGAGTAGTCCCAGTTTTGCATTTAGTACCTGTGAGGTAGCATCTAGCACTTCGATGTAGGTTGCAAGACCCTCTTTGTAGCGTCCATCAAGCACTTTTTTTGTCTCTTGTGCAGAATCAAGCTGTGCTTTTTTTGCGCTGATTGTTTTGTTGTATCGCGTAATGTCAAGTAGTAAGTTGCTTAGTTCTTCTTTTAAGGCAAGTTCGCGTGAGCGTTTTTGCTCTTTGCTAATCTGTGCAGATATTTCTACTTTTTGTGCTTCTGCTGAGACTCTTCCACCGCTGTAGAGTGGAATGTTTACGACAACTCCCGCCGTTGTGGCATCATAAGTGTTGAGCGTGTCAAAGTGGTTGTAAGATGCTATGGCATCAATAGAGCCGTAATGTTCTGCTTTTGCTGATTTATGCAGTAAGATATTTTTCTCAATGTTTTTGTTGTCAATTTTAAGTGTGTAGTTTGAGGCAAGTACCTCTTTTTCTACATTTGCATCAGTATTGAAACTCTCTTGTAAAACTGCGTTTTCAAGCGTGACATTTTCATCGATTTTTCTGTCCATATAGAGTGAAAGTGAGTTGCGTGCTTTATCAAAACTCGCCTGAGCAATGGCAAGATTATCTTCTGCGTTATAAACAGCGGAGAGAAAACGGCTTGCATCTGCTGTGGTTTTAAGCCCCTGTTTTACTAGAGCTTCGGCTTGTGCATAGTAGGCTTTTTTAGCCTCTAAATCTTTTTTTCGGACATTGAGAGCCTCACGCTCTACGACCATAAGCTTGTAAAAAGATTTGACTTTGTAAGCTAGGAGTGCTTTGAAATCCATTAAAGAGAGTTTGGAAATGTCTTCATCTTTTTGACTTGAGGCTATTTTAGAGGTAGTTTTACCAAAGTCCCATAACTTCTGTTTTAAATTTACTCCTACATTCCAGCCTGTGTCATCTAGTGTGTGAAAAGTACCATTTACAGGTAAAACATAGGTCTGTGTGACATTGTATTGCCCATTTAAATTAACTTGTGGCAGATAATCAGCCGTAGCTGAGCGGTGAGAAAGCTTTGACTGCTTCATTTTCATCTGCAGAGACTTCACATCAGGATAGTTTTGCAACGTAGTGTCAATAGACTCCCGAAGTGTAAGTGTCTCTGCGTTTAGCATAGAAAAAAGTAACAAAGAGGAGAGAAATATTTTTTTCATTATAAACCTTATGAGATATTTTTATGTTGTATTGTCTCATAAGTCTGTTAAGGTATCGTTAAAGGGTAGATATTCTTTTGTGAGATTGTGCAATAACATTTTGTTTTATTTTTGTTGAAGAAGTTAAAGGATTGTATCTGACTTGTACAATTTTTGCACCCTTTGATCTCAAATATTTTTCAACGGCAATATTGTGTGTTTTATCTCCCCAATCTTCACCAATAACAAAGACATCAACATTTAACTTTTTGCAGTTGCTTACATATTCAAGTGTATCATAAGAGACAACATCATCTACACACTTTAATGCTTTTAGCATTTGCATTCTTTGTTCTAGTGGAATAATAGGTACATTTTTTTTGTATGAACCTACTACTGCATCTGAAGCTACTCCTACTATAAACTTATCACCCAAGCTTGCACAGTATTCTAATAAGTCTAAATGACCAACATGAACCATGTCAAAGGTACCAACTGTATATACTATTTTCATTTCAACTCCTTATTTATTCCATAGTACCCACGCAAGCTTAAAGGAGAGGACTACTAAAAATTAATTTAATATTTGTTTAAATATTGAATTATGATATAATAAAATAAAATAAGGTGTAAAAATGAAACAACCAACAATCCTCTCTTATGTAAAAGACCTTCCAAACCTCTTGTCCCTCTCAGGTTTAGCCTGTACCGTTCTTGCTATATATTTTAGTATTACGGGTCTGTACGCGGCAGCTATGATTGGAATGGTTTGGGCGGTTGGCTTTGACTGGGCTGATGGATTGGTTGCAAGAAAGTTAAAGGGTAGAACACCGACGGACGCAAAGTTTGGTGGACAACTTGATGTACTTATAGATATAGTAAGTTATGGGGTGACTCCTGCAATCTTACTTATGTCTTATGGAAAGTTTGCGCCTATATTTTTAATTGGAGCTTTTATTATGATAGCTGCTGCTGCAATAAGACTTAGCTATTTTAGCACTTATGGTTTAGCCGGTGGAACAAAATACACAGGACTTGCATTAGACAACAACAGCCTTATTTTAGTCTCTGTTTTTTTACTCAATGGGGTAGTAAGTCATGATATATTTATTATTATTTTATATGCGAGTGGGGTGACTCTTGCTGTCTTAAATGTATCTGAGATTAAAACACCAAAACTTTCAGGAAACCCAAGAAATGTTTACCTCCTTGTAGCTTATACTTTAGTAATAACGGCTATTTATGGTGTACAACTTATATAAGAGGTAAAAGTGTTAGCAGATTGTGGGCAGTTTAAATTTCAATGTCTAATACAATTTTTACTTGTTTTTTCTAATTTATCTCTTTCAAAATATTTATTTGATAGATTTTCAGCAGAAAATAGCGTTCCTTTTGTATAAGAATCTTCAAATAAAAACTCTCTTGCTGATGTTAAATCATAGCCATTACATAAAAACATCTCTTTATTATGGTTCATCATATATCGTGCAGCTTTTAATTTTGTAACGATTCCACCTGTTGCAAATTCATTGTTTGGTGAGTGCTCTTGGTCTAACTCTTCATCTTTAATCTCTGAAACAAGTTTTCTAATTTTAGCTTTTGGATTTGTTTTTGGGTTCTCTTCATAATATCCGTCAATATCACTTAAGATTATGAGAATATCGGCATTAGTATAGTGTGCAACATGTGCAGAGAGTTGGTCATTGTCACCAAAGAGTTGTTCAGGTGTTGTAGAGATGTCATTTTCATTTACAATGGGTAAAATATTGTTTTCTAAAGTTCTATCTATGATTTGTTGAAAAATCTTTGTATGCACTCTTGAGTCAAAATCCTCTTCAGTCAATAAAATTTGAGCTATATCGACATTGAAAATATCAAATTTACTTTTATAACTGCTCATAAGTATTGGCTGTCCAACTGAGGCTAAAACTCTTTTACTTACCTCTTTTTTTCTATCAAGTTTAAGTGCAGTATATCCAGCGGCAACAGCCCCAGATGTCACAAGAACAACTTCATACTTTTTTCTCGCCTCTGCAAGTAGTGAAACTAAATTTAGCATTCTCTCTTTTGCTATATCATCTAAATTTGTTAAAACACTACTTCCTACTTTAAATACAACTCTTTTCAAAATTATCAACTCCTCACAGCTTCAATTGTTCTCTTAGAATAACATATAAAACTTATTTTGAAATTATAAAAGAGTCTTGCTACTCATCATTCTCTTCACCAAAAGTATTGATAAGTCCTTTAATAAACTCTTTTTTTTCTTTTTTACTCAATCTTGCTTCTGAATGTACAGCTGTATAAATAAGTGGAGGCATATGACCACTACGAACTTGAGCTGAAGCTTCATCTCCATGGTTGTGTCTTTGATGGCGCCAGTTCGAGATATTTAGGCGTTCTCGTCCATCTTCAACATCACTCTGAACTAGCCAAGAGATAGGTGCTACATTACTATACCATTTCCATTTTGTTTCATTTGAGTGACAATCAGCACATGCACGCATAAAAAGTGCACGAGTTTGTGGGCTGTCCCATTTTGGTTCTTGTACTACTTTTGGGTTGGTATGGTTTTTACCATAGGGTACAAACTGGATGGCAATACCTAGTAGTACTGCAGATATTGTTATTGTTTTCATTTTTGACATTTTGCATCCTCTTGTGATTATTTAAAATGAGTATGGCATAGTTATATTAATCTATCGTTAATGTTTTTTTTCTTTTATTGGCGTCTTTATTTTTTAGTTTAGCTGCAAACTTTGAAAAAAAGCTTATAGCTTTTTCAATTACTTCAGTTTTTGTTGTATCTAAACTTCTATAACGGTTTATTTTTTTGAAATATATTTAAAATTATTATTGTGTTATTGTCAAGATTAACTTCGTAGATAATCGTATAGTTTTTAAAAGTCATATCTCTAACTTTTTCGTCATCAAAATAATAGGATTTTCTAAATTTATATGGGAAGTTTGGAAGATTTTTAATTTGTTTAAATAGTTTTTTTTTGAATTTTTTGGAAGCAGAAAGTTTATCTTTTGCAATATACTCAAAGATAATATTGAAGTTTATTTCAAATTTTTTACCGAGTTTAATTTGCATATTTTAATTCAAGTTCTTTTTCAAATTGATTAGTCTTATTTTCAAAATCAGCAAATGACATTAATTTGCTTCTACCACTTTGTATTTCAGCTCTTATTTGCTGTAATTCTTTCTTTCTTTCATAAAAAAATGAGTCATCTTCTAAATTTTTATCTTTATAGACAGTGATATTTTCACTATGATTATTAACATAATTCATAAAATTTTGTATATAACCATCTTCAATTTGAACAGCTAAAGTTTGCATGATAAACTCCAATAATTTATTTAGACTTATTGTATCAAAGCTAAAATGAAGAACACTTTAGCTTTGAATTTTAGAGATTGGAATTCTCTTCACCAAAAGTATTGATAAGTCCTTTAATAAACTCTTTTTTTTCTTTTTTACTCAATCTTGCTTCTGGATGCACAGCTGTATAAATAAGTGGAGGCATATGACCACTACGAACTTGAGCTGAAGATTCATCTCCATGGTTGTGTCTTTGATGTCGCCAGTTTGAAATATTGAGATGTTCTCTTCCATCTTCAATATCACTCTGCAATAATCAAGAGATAGGTGCTACATTTTGCATTCTCTTGTGATTATTGAAAATGAGTATGGCATAGTTATATTAATCTATCGTTAATGTTTTTTGTCTTTTATTGGCGTCCTTTCTGTTTTCCATTGCCATTGCCATTTCCTTGCCCGTTTTGTCCATTCTCATTTTGAGGATAAATTCCCTCTTTATTTGTTAGAAGCTCATCTCCTTCATAGTAACAACCATTTGTTACACCTATATTTTTAAGTGCTTTGTCAAACGCCCAGTAGTGGTTGTAACTCCCATCTCTAAGTGTGTTAAACGCAGCTTCTATGTCTGTTGCGTTTGAGTCTTGTGCTTGAGTGATGTATTTGTCTAAGTCATCTATGTCTGTTACTTCTACCATACAACCGACTTTAAGAGCATCTTCTTGTGAGTTTTGTCCCAGAGCATAAAGAGAGTCATATAGATCTTGAATCTTTTGAATGTCATATACTCCTCTTGGCATAGTTGTTGCCGACATATTATTGTCATTTACGACAGTTTCATTAACATCCGTTAAATCTGTAGCATTTAAAGCATATCTTTGCACAAGGGACTGCACAATAGCAATATGTTTACTTTCTGAATTGGTCGCGATATTATAAAGTTGTTTGATTTCAATACCATTACTTTGTTGATAATCATAAAGGTTTAAGTAAACATCATGTGCGAGTCGTTCTTCATTTCCCATATATGCCAGAGAGTCTTTTAGTGGTTGTGTTAAACTTGGTGAAGGAAGATAATCATCTAGGTTGAAGCCTGCTCCTTTACTATTTTCTTGAGAGTGTGATTTATTCCATTCATACACACTTTCATTCATATGCTCTATTGCTTCAGTTGCATTGACATCTAAGTTGCCATCACCATTTTTATCTAAACCGAGATCATATGTACTGTTGAGTGTTAAAAGTGTTGTCTCGTTAAGATCAGAGAAAAAGATTTCTGTATCCAATCCATTTAGCTTGTCTATAGTCTCTTGGGCAATTGTTATACCATTGGAGACGTTGCCATCACTGTCAAGAGATTGCAGTGTTTGAAGCATTAATACAACAGTATCGTTTTGATCTGAAAGATTATTTGGTGTAGCAAGACCATCTGTAGAAGGTATAGCTGTCCCAAGTTGCAATTTTCCTAAAGAGAATGTAACATTATCTCCTGACTTATACTCAAATTTACCTTGAGAATCAGTCTCTCCTTCTTTTCCTGAACTTGTTTTGTAGTGAGCATTTTGTACTGCTGTATCTATAAAGTAGCCTGTTGTCGTACTATCTGTTGAACTGCTACTCCCACATCCAACGAGCAACATACTCATTGCAGCTGTTGATAAGATTATACTTGTTGTACCTTTTTTGATTGACATTGTAAACTCCTGTTTTTATGTTTGTTGGGAGTATTGTATTGTAAGAGTGTTAGCGAATTGTTAGCAGCTTGTTTCTACTTTACTTAACGTTCTCTTAACACAGTTTTTATAGAATACAGATAGTGTTAATTAAGAAATAATTTTTGTTAGTTAATACAATGAAATCAAAGGATTTACTATGAATGTAAATGCAAGTGGTTCAACACAACAGATGCAGATGCAACAACAGATGCAAGGCGCCGGTGGTGGACAAGGTAAAGGTGGCATGAAAGATATTATGCAGAGTCTCTCACAAGAAGACAGAAGTGCATTAAAAGAGAAAATGAGTTCACTCTCTCAAACTGATAAGCAGTCAATGGTTTCTCAAATGAAACAAGTTGACGCAACATCTATGAGTAGTGATGAGTATGCTCAAACACTTTTAGATATGATTGACCAATCAAAGCCAAAACAATCTACTTCGAATGCATTTGGTTTTTCTACTTATGCATAGAGTATAAAATACTCAATTTTGCAGAGCTTCAAACCTCTGCAAAAGATTAAAAATAGATGATTTTCATTTGAATCTCTTTGTCTTCAGCTAGTAGAAAACTTGCTTTTTTAAAGTTTGGCAAATGAAAAAAATTGATTGTCTCAAAGTTTGAAAGCCCTACTCCCTCTTCAGGCATAAGCAGACCTTTATCAATGATGCTATTATTATTCTCATCATGAAATACATTTACAGCATATCTACCTTTTGGTAAATTTTTAAAAATCACTTTTACTTGCGTACCATTTATAGATACACGTTGCATTTTATAATATTTGTTTAGCTCTTTATCGGGAATAGTTCCCTCTTTGTTGTAAAGAGAGCATTGTACTTCTCCATGATTATTTTCCAAGCCTGTTACAATTACTGTCAAAGTCTCTGCTTGCACTGTTAAAACAGTGCAAAGCAGGCTAAGAGTGAGTAATTTCAATAACTTCATCAGCATTCTCAAAAACAGTTTGTACCATTTTTTGAAATCTTTGAGGAAAACTCTCTTTATCCTCTTGTGTAGCATCAGGTTTGATAGCAGACTTTAAAATTGCCATAGGATTAACCACTTTTTGTGGTTTGTAATCTACATAAACTTTTTTGCCACTATCAAGACGAGTGAGAGAGAGGTCATGCTCTATATCTGCTTCAAAGAAGAGCAGATCTCGTCTATTATATTTTCCTGTAGGTATGCCGCCAAATCCAAAATCAGAAGTTGCACCGGTGATGTTGGAGATAACTGCACCAACGACACCACTGTTCTCTTCTCTTGGTGCTTTTTGAAGCTCTACTTTTATATTGCCACGCTGAGGAGTCTCATCTTTGTAAAGTGCCTGCAAGCCTTTTTGTGCCATCAAATAAGCCCCTGCAACCGTAGCACAACTGTGCCCTGCAGATTTGACTATATCAGCATAAGAAAATTCAAGTATGCCATCTTCATTTACACCTAAAAATTTACACAAATCATCATAAACGACTATATTTTCAATCGTATCAAAAAATGGAGGATATTTCATTATCTCATACCTCTTCCCATTCCCATACCTTGCCCCATACCATGACCTTTGCTTTTGCATTGTGCTTTAGAGGATTGTACCAAGATATAATCAGCAAGCGTTGATAACTCTTCTTGTGAAAAATTTGGAAACGCAGGCATTGCACTATCTGAAAACATTGGGTATTTTCCCGATGAACCATTTTTAATAGAGTTCATAATGGTTGCTTTTGCATTGTCACCCTCAAAGCGCTTATTTCTTTTTCCTATTCCTGCAAATGCAGGAGCCGCTTTTTTACTTGCTACTGCATGACAGGCAAGACATCCATTCTCTTTTATAAGCTCTTGGGCACTCTGTGCAAAAAGGAGGCTACCGAACACTGCTGCTGTTACTATTATCTTTTTCATAACAAATCCTAGTTTTAAGATGTCCTATTATAGGATTTGTTTGTTAGCGTAATGTTAAGATGAAAGTATTACTCGCATCATCCGATTCCACTCTTATCTCTATACTCATCGCCCTTGCCAAGCGGTTGACAATGTCTAATCCTATGCCGCTGCTGCGTTTATCACTGCTGTAGGAACGCTCGAAAATCTTTTCTGGGTTTAGAATTTTTGGTCCGCTGTTTTGAATGTAGAGGGCATTTTTGGTGGTGTAGATTTTTACATATCCGTTTTGGGTGTTGTATTTGCAGGCATTTGAGATGATATTTTGGAGTATTTGCTTTATGGCGTGTGCGTTGAGCTTGGCTGTAAAGTTTGAACACTCTTGCGTGAAGCGAATGTTTGGGTATATTTGCTGCTGCGTTTGGAGTATCTCTTGCGTGATTTTACAGAGGTTTACCTGCTCAAGTTGGAAAGTCTCTTCTTGAAGGAGAATGGTGAGGTTTTCATGCAACTCCGAGATAGTCTCTACACTCTTTTTTACTCTTTGCAGGGCGGTATTTTCTGCACACTCCTCTTTTTTCTCAAGAAGTTTCATATTAAGCTTAATGGAGGTAACAGGTGTGTTTAGGTCATGTATGAGATCTTTTGCAAATTTATCAAGTGTTGAGATGCTCTCTTGGAACGGCTTGAGGGCATTTTTAGCAAGTTTGTAACTAATAAAGGCAAACACTAAAAGTAGTAAAAATTGGAGCGTCCATATCTTGATTTTGAGCTCAAAAAGTCTTTTGTTAAAAGCATCTTTTTTTTTCAGAATTTGGAGATAGTAGTAAGGCTTTTTGGTTGGCATATATTTCATAAAATATTTATCTGCAACGGTAAAATTGCGTATATCTATGTGTTTTTCCGGTCTTGTTACAAACTTATGTGTATATATACCATCACGGTACTCATCCATATTAAGATGGAGTTTAATGTGTCGGGCATACTCTATTAGTGAGAACTCTTCGGCCTTTAAAAGATGGTCCTTCATTTGAATATAGTAGAAAAATCCCGCTGCTAAAATCAGGAGTGCTATACTTACAAAGTAGGTAATGAAAAATTTTAAAAATGCTGTCTTTTCATGATGATGCAAGGCGGTATCCTACTCTTTTTATGGTTGTAATGGGCAGTCCGATTTTTCGTAGTTTATTGATGTGTACACGCAGGGAACCCTCACTCATCTCTTTGCCATCACCAAGGTAC
>NZ_JALXBK010000016.1 GCF_026991475.1 Sulfurimonas sp.
AACAAAATAGTGCTATGGGTATGCTTGGCGGTTTAGGTGCTTTGAATCCATCTGGCGGAAACAAGTAGGTGTTACGCCTATTTGTTTTGGCTCAACTTTTTTTACTCTCTCTTTATGCCTGCGATGGTACTTTCTCTTCTTGTATTAATAAAATAAAAGACTCACAATCTATTTACAAAAATAGACCTGCAGTAGTGGTGAAAAATCATCAACGTATTGTTTATTCACGGCAAATTCCAAATGCAGCAATAGTAAAATATGACCCTTTTTTGTCACTCTATCTTGTAAAAGATAGAACTAATTTTAGATACCCATTCACTTTTGATAATAAACTTCAACTTCATACCGCAATTGTAAATGTAGATGAAGCAAAAGCAGGCAAATTTATAAAACAACAGATAGGGCTTGATTCTTTTGGAAAATATAGTGCTTCTTTATCTAAAGCAGCACTTATTTTAAATAGTTGCTGCACCTTAGAAGGAGTGGTGACACCTGATGGTGTGATAGAAAAAGCGTATTTACAGCGATTTGTGAATAGAAAAAATGTTCTTTATGGGGATATTGGCATTCGTGTGAAAAATGATAAAAAGGGTTTTGTTATTGTCACTGCTAGTGATCCTTTTATGAAAAACAATCCTTTTAAAAAGGGAGATTGTATAATATTATACGATGCTAAGAAAACAGGCAACGCTGCAGAGCTTATGCGAAAGATTCTTTTTTCAGATATTGGCTCAAAACATAGTGTAAAGATTAAAAGAGATGCGAAATTTATAACATTTAAGGTAAAAGCTAATGAGAGATATGGCGGTGGTTATCTTAGTGATACTTTTTTAGAACAAAAAGGGATATATTTTGATAAAACTCTTCATATTACACGCCTTAATGGAAGCTTTAAAAATTATGGCTTAAAAGTCGGTGACAGGCTTAGAGAACTAAATGCAGTCGCAGTAAATAACCAAGAACAACTGCGTCTGTATATAGAAAAATATAAAGACTACTCTTCATTGCTTTTTGAACGCAATAAGTTCCAATTTTTTGTAAATATTAAGTAGAAAAAGACTAAAATTTCACATGCAAAACTTCGAGCAATTTTTACTAGAAAATTTACCAACATCAAAGAGCATCCATCCCCATTATGAGGATGCCTTGCAAAATATGCTTAAAGCTGGCGGCAAGCGTTTCCGTCCTGCACTTTTACTGGGTGTTGTTAATGCTTACAACCCTTTAATGCTCGACTCTGCCCGTTACGCTGCCTATGCGATAGAACTTTTACATACATATTCACTTATTCATGATGATTTGCCTGCCATGGATGACTCTCCACTTCGCCGTGGGAATCCTACTTTACATGTGGTTTTTGATGAAGTAACTGCCATTTTAGTAGGAGATGCACTAAACACCTATTCATTTGAAGTGCTTTCAAATGCTCCATTCTCAGATGAGACAAGAGTCAAACTTATAAGAGAACTCGCAACAAATGGCGGTTTAAATGGTATGGTTCTCGGGCAAGCCATTGATTGTTATTTTGAAAACAGACCGCTACAAATCGAAGATATTAAGATTTTACATACAAATAAAACTGCAAAACTTATAGCCGCTTCACTGAAAATGGGTGCTATAATTGTTGGGCGTGAGGATGTTGCACAAAAACTGTATGATTTTGGGATTAATTTAGGGCTGCTCTTTCAAATACAAGATGATATTTTAGATGTGACACAATCGAGCCAAGAAGCTGGTAAACTGACACATAATGATGAAGACAAAAATAGTTTTGTAACTATTTTGGGTTACGAGCGTGCAATGCAAGAGGCAAATGCTTTAGCACAAAGATTACTACAAGAGATGGATAATTTTGATGAGAGTTTACAAAGTGAATTGTCACCTCTATTAACCAAATATATAAACAGACACAAATAAATGAGAAACCGACTGCTTAGTGAACTTTTTTCCGAGGGCAAATCCTCCCTATGGTCTGAGCCTCTCCAAAAAGCCCACTAAGCAGTCTACTTAAAGGAAGAAAACAACATGAAGAATAACGTAATGCGCAAAAAGATGGCAGACACTATTAGATTTTTAGCAGCCGATATGGTTCAAAAGGCAAATTCAGGCCATCCGGGTGCACCGATGGGACTTGCAGATATTGCGGTTGTTTTAAGTGAACACTTAAACCACAATCCTAAAAACCCTGCATGGCTTAATCGTGACAGACTTGTATTTTCAGGTGGGCATGCGACAGGGCTTATCTACTCTTTGTACTATCTTTGGGGATATGGACTAGAACTTGAAGACTTAAAAGAGTTTCGCCAACTCGATTCAAAAACTCCGGGACATCCTGAGTATGGACATACTGCAGGCATAGAAATCACGACAGGACCACTTGGTCAAGGTGTGGCAAACGCAGTTGGTTTTTCTATGGCTTCAAAATTTACTGGGGCCCAAGTAAACTCCGATACAGCTGATTTAATTGATCATAATGTTTACTGTTTATGTGGTGATGGTGACCTTGAAGAAGGACTCTCTTATGAAGCATGTTCTATTGCAGGACATAACAAACTTGATAATTTAATCTTGATTTATGATTCAAATCGTATTACCATCGAGGGAACAACTGATTTGAGTATTAGTGAGAACATTACAGAGAGATTTGAAGCGCAAGGCTGGGATGTTTTAGAGTGTGATGGTCATGATTATGATGATATTGATGCGACACTTACAACTGCAAAAGCAAATACAAGACCGACACTTATTATTGCCAATACTATTATTGCAAAAGGTGCTGGAAAATTAGAAGGTTCTCATCATGCTCATGGTGCACCACTTGGTGAAGAGGTAATTGCTGAAGGGAAAAAAGCGGTAGGATTTGATCCTGAGAAAAAATTCTTTGTTGATGATGATGTACTTGCACGATTCAGATGTGCTGTTGAAGAGGGCGATTTACTAGAGCGTGAGTGGATTCACAGACAAAAGACAGTGCCGTTAATGGAACAAAATGAGGCATTAAAAGCACTCGAAAATCCTGATTTTTCAAGAATCCAGTGGCCAGAGTTTGATAAAGCCGATGCAACAAGAAATACAAATGGAAAAATCTTAAACGCAATTGCGCGTGCAGTGCCAAGTTTCTTGGGTGGCTCAGCTGACCTTTCTCCGTCGAACAAAACTTACCTCAATGACATGGGAACATATCCAAAAGGGCGTAATATCTACTTTGGTATTCGTGAACATGCTATGGCTTCCATTGCAAACGCAATGGCTCTTTATGGACCATTGAAACCATTTACATCTACGTTCTTTGTCTTCTCAGACTACCTCAAACCTGCAACGCGTATTGCCGCACTTGCAGGTATTCAACAGTTCTTTGTATGGACACATGACAGCATCGGTGTAGGAGAAGATGGACCAACACATCAACCAATAGAACACCTTTCACAGTTTCGTGCACTTCCTAATTTTTATGTATGGCGTCCAGCTGATGGTGCTGAAAATGTAGAGGCGTGGAAAACAGCGCTTGAGATGAGTAAATCTCCATCTGCATTTGTATGTTCTCGTCAATCTTTGGCACTCCTTCCAAAGGCGGTTAAAGGTGAAGCATCTCGTGGTGGATACCTCCTTGCAAGTGATGCAAACGCAGTCATCACACTTATGGCATCAGGAAGTGAAGTAGAACTAGCACTTAAAACAAAAGAGGCACTGAATGAAAAAGGTGTTCCTGCTAATGTTGTAAGTGTTCCATGTTATGACCTTTTCATAGAGCAAGAGCAATCTTACATTGATGAAATGATTATTCCTGATACGAAAAAAGTAGCCATAGAAGCTGCACGAGGACTTGAGTGGTACCGTTTTGCAGATGAAGTAATAGGTATGGACACTTTTGGTGCATCAGCACCTGCTGGACAACTCTTTGAGAAATTCGGCTTTACTGTTGATGCTATTTTAGAGAGAATTAAATAAAAAGAGGCTTATTAGCCTCTTTTGTATGCTTGCTGCGTTTGGATTCTACTATCCACATATCCCCGTCCGACTGTAAAATGGTAGAGTGACTGATAGCTGTTATTTTTCATCCCTAATATCTTTTTATGCACTAAATCATCTAAAAAACAGCCTATTCCTGTTCCTGAAAGCCCAAGTGATGTTGCTTCAAGATAGAGTTGTTGTCCTATGGCTCCACACTCCCAGTAGAGCTCTTTGTACCTGTGAGCATCACATTCTAAAAGCTCCTCTGCGTATCTGCAGAGCATTCCGAGTGAAAAGGCTCCGTCACTTGCTATGGCTTGATTGCAGCTGATGATTTTTGAGGCTTCTGTGTAGTCTGCTATCTCTAGTAGGTAGAGGTTTTTATATGATGTCTTTTGCCATAAAAATTCTGTTTTGAACTCTTTTTGCAACTCACCAAGCGCGGATTCTTCTCGCACAAGTATATAAAGCCCCTGTTTGTACTCTGCTACGCGATGGACAAACAAAAGTAGATGTGCTGCGTTTACTCTGCCATCTTGTGAACATGAAGCTGCGTTTAGCAGGGTGTGAAACTGCTCTGCTGAGATATGTGACTCCTCTTTGTCCATCACATGAATACTTCTGCGTTTGAGTATGACCTCTTTTGCATCCTTGCTAGGTTCTCGTTTGACTCTGCACGCTTGATGGATAAGTGGCAGAGCTTTTGAGGGTTCTGATGTGGCGGCTGCAATACGGGGAATAATCTCCCATTCATGCATTGAGGGGCTGAGTCTGTTTGCTATGCCCTCATATTGCTGTGGCAAATCTGCAAAGAGTGTAGTAAAATCGTATAAAGGATTACACGACTCTTTTGAGACAATAAAAAGCATATCTGCTATCTCATCTTCAAAAAAGCGCTCTTTTTGAGAGAGCCCAAAAAGTTTTTCTATCTCCGCATTACTAAGTGAGTCTATGTGGGTAAGCTTCCATCCTAAGAGTTTTGCTGAAACTGTAAGAGCATTGTATGCGTGTCCTGCATCGAGCTGCGTGTAGCGAAAAGCACGCTCGCCATATTTCCATGCCTCCCTCCACGGGATGCTTGAGAATCCAAGTAAAAAGCTCTCTTGTGGTAAACTTTGCCAAAAATCAGTATTAAACGCAGCGAGTTGTTCTAAAGTGTGCTCTTTTGGAGCGTAGTGCATAACAGTGCTTTGCTCATTTTCCATCATTGGAGGTAAAACAAGATAGCTCTCAGTCGGATGCAGGTTTCCACTTGAGGCATTACAACGCACAGCCCACGTACTGCCGCCTGAACTTTTCCATGCGGCAATGCCGAGTGAGAACTGCAGGAGTTGCAAGAGTGACTCTTTGAGCAGGGGTGCAACTGGAAGCTCTTCATCGAGCAGTGAGTAGGGTGGAGTGGGGTTTTCAAGCGCGATAGGAAGTACTATCTGCTTTGCACCTTTGTACTCCCGAAAAGGGTCAGGCTGTGTTGCCCAGTCCATATAGCCAAGTGATTTTGCATATCTTTGGTGTGAGTGTTTTGTGCGTTCATGGTAATCAAATACGATTTGTAGGTTTTTATTCATAGCTTTAGTGTAATCTTTTTTTCTTAAAAGTATCTAGAAAAATATTACTTAGCTGCTCCTCTTAAAGGAAGTGAAGAAGTTTTACACCTACAAAGATAACACCTAAAAAGAGTAGGGATGTAATAAAGACGAGAGCTGTGACTATTTTTGGTTCGCAATCATAAAGCGAAGAGAGATTTACATTTGCGATTGCTAAAGGTGTAAGTAGCTCTATAAATATAATTCCTTTTATCATACTATCAAGTTCTAAAAATGAGAGAACTACAAAAGCAAGAGTAGGTAAAAGTAAAAACTTAAAGCTTATGACCCAGCTAATGAGCGTTCTATTAATTTCACGAACTTTTGTTCCATAAAGATAGATACCAAATAAAATTAGTTGCATAGTAATAGAGGCGTATGCTCCCATCATAAGCATATTCATTATTGCTTTATTTGGACGATACCCATAGAGACTTAATCCTATTGCCATAAGTGCAGCCCAGAGTATAGGAAGCTTTAAAACATTTTTTAGTGATTCTGCTACACTAAAAGTACCTCGTGAGTAAAAATAGACGCCAATAGTATAGACAACAAAAATGTTCATTAAATTGACTATGGTTGTGTATGGAATGGAGGCTTCTCCAAAGATAGCGATATTGAGAGGGATACCAAGATTTGCTGTATTGCCAATGAGTGCTGCAACTACAGCTATGGAGTGCTCTTTTTTCTCATGAAAGAACTTTTTTGCAAAAAGAGCTGAGAACATAAGGGCGATAAGAATGATAATGAGATAGACAAAGGGTGCATAAAAGAGCGTTATGTCTATAGGACGCAGTAATAGTCCCCAAAAGGTTAAAAAAACCTGCAAGAAGTAGACATTTAAAAGCGTAATTGTTTTATCATCAATCTGTTCTTTAAAGGAACGTTTTGCTATATAACCGATAATGATAAAAAGGTAAATACTAAAAATTATTGAACTCATAATGCAATTATACTGTATAATTTCCCTATGAATAGAATCCAAGAGATAGAAAAAACAGTAAAAGAAAATTTGGCGGTGATGCTTTACTTTTCAGCACCAACTTGTAATGTCTGCCATGCACTTAAGCCAAAACTGCTTGAGGCGATAGAGACAAACTTTAAAGAGTTTAAAATCATAAGTGTAGATACATCGCTAGAGCAGGAAATAGCAGCACACTACAGTGTTTTTGCTATTCCTACGGTGCTTGTCTTTTTAGACGGTAGAGAGTTCTTACGTAAATCTCGTCATATGAGTGTTGATGAGGTAGTACGCGCTATACAACGTCCTTATGAGATTATGCTCTCATAAAGATTAGCACTTAAACGCAATGAGTGCAGCCGTGATTGCAACATTGAGTGACTCTACATCCCTTTGCATTGGAATGATGAGTTTTTTGTTACAGAGTACAGCAACTTCTTCGCTGACACCTTCACTCTCATTTCCTAAAACATAAATAGATTTCTTTTTTTCTTTTACATTGTAAATGCTCTCTGTTGCATCTAATGAAAGAGCATATATATTTGTATCGTGCATACTTTCAAGTACATCTTCGAGTTTGTCACAAAAGTAGATAGGAAGTTTAAAGAGTGTACCTGCACTTGCTTTAACGACAAGTGGAGAGATCTTTGCAGAGTTCTTTTTTGGTAGAATAATTCCATCTACATTGCCTGCAGCACATGAACGGATAATCATTCCTAGATTTTGTGGATTGTGAATGCCATCAAAAGCTATAATACGAAAAGAGCTGAGTTCTTTAAGCTTTGCTGCGTTTAGGTAGCTCTTGGAGATGATGTCTATGGCAACACCCTGATCTTGTTTGGCGTTTTTAGAGATGCGCGAGAGAGCATTTTTTTCGTGATGGGTAATTTCTATATTTCTCTCTTTTGCTAAACGCAGTATCTTTTTAATAGCACCGTCTGGCTTGTTTGAACTTGCCATATGGAGCTTGTGAATTTCTATAGAGTTGTCTTGGAGCATCTCTATAACGACATTACGCCCATAAAGGGTAATAATTTTCTCAAAAAAGGCTTTTTTCTCTTTGTACTCTTGTGAATCTTGCATATCTTCTCCTACTCTACTATGTTATAAACTATTTCAGTTTTGTTTTTTATCACTTTTATCTCAGCGACACTGAGTCCTTCAATCTCAAGTTGCATAAAGGTTTCCATGCTCTCAATGTTATGTTTAGCTATTTCACGCAACACTATACCTCTATAGGCTTTTGCCCAGTGACTCACTGTTTTTCCATTTTTTAAAAACTTGAGTGTAGTATAGGCTTTTGTGCTTTTGTAAAATTTATCATAATACCCAGCACGCAAATCAAGCACTTCATGTGCGCTAAGGTAAAGATCTATTTGGTAAGAGAAACGTTCTTTGTAAAATTTTTCCGGTGCAATATCTCCTATAGTATTGCCTTGTTTAACTTTATAGTTCGCAATTGGGTCTCCCCCAAGGAGTGGTCCATAAAGATTAGAGAAGATAAGTGTATTCTCCTGTAAAAACTTTTGTGCCTTAGCATCAAGCTCTTTGTATTTGAGATAATCATAGGCTACACCTTGATAACGCTCAATTGCAGGCATAAGAGAAGAGTTGAAAATATCGCAGATATAAGCTTTACATTCACTAAACTTTTTAAAGCCAAAGAGTTTTTTTATTGCCTCTTCATCTTGTGAAAGCACAATATCATTATAGGTATGGAGTATTTTATCTCTGGCACTGAGCGCTCCAAATATTATATCTTTTTTTGCAGTATTTCCACCGCTGTTTTTTCCTTCAGACGGAGAGAAGAGGATTTTTAACATATATATCCTTTATAAAATCTAGGAGAATTATAACTGTTTTATGGATAGAAAAGCCTTGATGCAGGCTTATAAAGCATCAAAAATGAGAAATTTAAAAGAAATCTCATATTTTTTCTAAAAACCCTTGACATTGAATTTCTTTTGCACTATAATTCTGGCTCAAATTCGATGCCGACATAGCTCAGTTGGCTAGAGCAGCTGATTTGTAATCAGCAGGCCCGGGGTTCAAATCCTCGTGTCGGCACCATTGAATTTTGAATATTAGAAACAGTGTTAGACCAGAAAAGACATTTTTAAAATGTATTAAGTGGTGGGATAGTCAAGTGGCCAACGACGGCAGACTGTAAATCTGCTCCCTATGGGTTCAGAGGTTCGACTCCTCTTCCCACCACCACCAATGACACGCGGGTGTAACTCAGTGGCTAGAGTTCCTGCCTTCCAAGCAGGCTGTCGAGGGTTCGAATCCCTTCACCCGCTCCATTGAACAAAACTTCTGGAAGCTGAAGTATAATTTCTACTTACTTCATATAACTATATATGGTATTTGTAAATATCATTTGTAGCATCTAATCACACTAATATTATCAGTATAGAGAAAGAGTCATGCAATGATTTCTTATATTTATTTCGCTGTGCTTATGTGGCTCAGTGGTAGAGCACTTCCTTGGTAAGGAAGAGGTCGTGGGTCCGATTCCCATCATAAGCTCCATGATAAACTATAATTTAATAAATTTAAGAAATAATTGAATGATTTTTGGGTATAATTCCATTTCAATTCACAATTAAAGTCGGAGGACACTATGGCAAAAGAAAAATTTGAACGTAATAAACCGCATGTTAACATTGGTACTATTGGACACGTTGACCACGGTAAAACTACATTAACAGCAGCAATTACTGCAGTACTTGCAGTAAAAAATGATGCAAAATTTATGGATTATGATGCAATCGATAATGCTCCTGAAGAGAGAGAACGTGGTATTACTATCGCTACTTCACATGTTGAGTACGAAACTGATAAACGTCACTATGCACATGTTGACTGTCCAGGTCACGCGGATTATGTTAAAAACATGATTACTGGTGCTGCACAAATGGATGGCGCGATTCTTGTTGTTTCTGCAGCGGATGGCCCAATGCCACAAACACGTGAGCACATTCTTCTTTCTAAACAAGTAGGTGTTCCTTATATCGTTGTTTTCATGAACAAAGAAGACATGGTTGACGATGAAGAACTACTTGAACTAGTAGAAATGGAAATTCGTGAACTTTTAGATATGTATGATTTCCCAGGTGATGACACTCCTATCACTGCAGGTTCTGCACTAAAAGCTCTTGAAGAAGCTAAAGCTGGTACTCTTGGTGAGTGGTCAGAAAAAATTGTTGCACTTATGGATACTGTTGATGAATGGATTCCAGAACCAGAACGTGAAACAGATAAAGATTTCTTAATGCCAGTTGAAGATGTATTCTCAATCTCTGGACGTGGTACTGTTGTAACAGGTCGTATTGAACGTGGTGTTGTTAAAATTGGTGATACTGTTGAAATCGTAGGTATCAAAGATACTCAAACAACTACTGTAACTGGTGTTGAAATGTTCCGTAAAGAGATGGATGAAGGTGTCGCAGGTGATAACTGTGGTGTTCTTATCCGTGGTATAGGTAAAGATGATGTTGAGCGTGGTCAAGTACTATGTAAGCCAGGTTCAATTACTCCTCATACAACATTTACTGCAGAAATTTATGTTCTAAGTAAAGATGAGGGTGGTCGTCATACTCCATTCTTTAATGGTTACCGTCCACAATTCTATGTACGTACTACAGACGTTACAGGTGCAATCACTTTACCAGAAGGTACTGAGATGGTTATGCCAGGTGATAACGTAAGTATTACTGCTGAGTTAATTCATCCAATTGCAATGGAAAAAGGTACTAATTTTGCTATCCGTGAGGGTGGTAGAACTGTTGGTGCTGGTGTTGTTGCAGAGATCATTAAATAAGTCGCTTTTGCGATTTATTTAATTTTTTAAAGGTTTTAAAATATGAGAGAAGCAATTCACTTAGGTTGTGAGAAATGTACTAGACGTAATTATCACACAACTAAAAATAAAAAGACTCACACTGAGAAATTTTCAGTACGTAAATACTGTAAATGGTGTAAAGAGCACACAAATCACAAAGAGATGAAACTGTAGTAACAGTTTCTCTCCCTTTAGGCGTATAGCTCCAATGGTAGAGCACCGGATTCCAAATCCGGGTGTTGGGAGTTCGAGTCTCTCTACGCCTGCCACCCATTTATTATTAGTGGAGCAATTTTGCTTTATTTATAAGAAATGATATATTAATATATGGAAAAATTAGATGGATTTAAGTAAACATATTCGTGATGCTAGACTGGAATTAAGCAAGGTAATCTTTCCAACGAAAGGTCAAGTGAAACAAGCTTATATTGCTGTAGTTATTGTTGTTTCTGCAGTAGCTGCATTTTTAGCATTGGTTGATTTACTTATGTCATCAATTATGTCAGTAATTTTAGGTTAAGGAGTAAGTAATGGCACATCAATGGTACTCTATTCAGACCTATGGCAATGACAGAGTTGTAAGAGATACAATCTTTAATGTGATTGAGGAGTTTGGGCTTCAAGATCAAATTACAGATGTAATTGTTCCTACAGAAGATGTTATTGAAGTAAAAGATGGTAAGAAAAAAGTGAGTGAGCGTTCACTCTATTCTGGGTATGTATTTGCAAGAATAGACTTAAATACAGAAATTCAACATCTGATTCAATCAGTTCCTAAGGTTTCTGGTTTTATTGGTGAGGGTAATGTCCCAACACCTTTAAGTGAACATGATATTAATGTAATACTTGATCGTGTAAATAATCGTGCTGCACCAAAACCAAAAGTATATTTTGATAATGGTGAAACAGTACGTATTATTGATGGACCATTTGCAAACTTTACTGCAACTGTAGATGAGTACGATTTAGAACATGGTACTTTAAAACTTAATGTTTCGATTTTTGGAAGAGCAACACCTGTTGACATCTCTTATACCCAAGTCGAAAAAATAATTTAAATTCATAAAAAGGAAAGATAATGGCAAAAAAAGTCATGGATTATATCAAGCTACAAATTGAAGCTGGTAAAGCAAACCCTGCTCCACCAGTTGGACCAGCACTAGGACAACGTGGTGTTAATATCATGGAATTCTGTAAAGCGTTTAATGAAAAAACTAAAGATAAAATGGGATTTAAAGTTCCTGTTGTAATCACTGTTTATAATGATAGAAGTTTTTCTTTTATCACGAAACAACCACCTGCATCTGCATTACTGATGAAAGCTGCTGGACTTAAAAAAGGTACGGACAATCCTCTTAAAAACAAAGTTGGATCAATCACTCGTGCTCAATTAATGGAAGTTGTTGAAGCTAAAATTGAAGATTTAAATACTGATGATAAAGAGATGGCTGCTAATACTTTAGCTGGTTCTGCTCGTTCAATGGGTATAGAAATTAAAGAATAGTTTTTAAAATCATCGACCACAGTGATTCAAAACTTTGTGGCAGAATTATTAATGGAGAATTTGTAATGAGCAAAAGATATAAACAATTATTAGAAAAAATTGATAATACTAAATCTTATGGAGTTGAAGAAGCTTCTTCAACTGTAAAAGATTTAAAAAGTGCAAAATTTGACGAAACTGTTGAAATTGCTATGAATTTAAATGTAGATCCTCGTCATGCTGATCAAATGGTACGTGGTGCTGTTGTTCTACCTCACGGAACTGGTAAAACTGTACGTGTTGCAGTATTCGCTAAAGGCGCTAAAGCTGATGAAGCTAAAGCAGCTGGTGCTGATATTGTTGGTACTGATGATTTAGTTGCACAAATCAAAGAGGGAATTTTCAACTTTGATGTTGTTGTTGCTGCACCTGATTGTATGGGACTTGTTGGACAAATCGGTCGTATTTTAGGGCCAAAAGGTTTAATGCCTAACCCTAAAACTGGTACAGTTACTCCAGATGTTGCTACTGCTGTTAACAATGTTAAAGGTGGTCAAGTCAACTTTAGAGTTGATAAAAAAGGTAACATTCACGCTGGTATTGGTAAAGCAAGCTTTGATGCAAAACAAATCGAAGAAAATTTAACTACTTTCTTGGTTGCTATCAATAAACAAAAACCAGCTTCTGCAAAAGGTCGTTATATTCAAAATGCTGCTCTTAGTTTAACTATGAGTCCTGCTGTTAAACTTGATGTAATTGCACTAGCAGACATTAAATAGCCTTATACCCTTTTTGGGTAGGTTATTTTATATCTAAATTTTTATTTTGAAATAATTTTATTTTAAAGTAAAGATTTTCATACTTTTGGAAATCTGAATTACTTGGACTAAAGATAGATGGGGGTTTCTACCGTGTTGGTAGTAAGCTTAATCGGCCTTTCCCGCCCCTCTTGAAGTTATGTCTGAGAAAGGAGAACTATATGTTAAAGTCAAAAAAAGCTGAAGTAATAGCTGACTTAACAACTGCATTTGCTGATACTACTGCTGTAGTAATCTGTAACTATAAAGGTCTTACAGTTAGCAAATTAGAAGTGTTAAGAAAAGCTGCTCGCGCTAAAGACACAAGTGTTCAGGTTGTAAAAAATACTTTAGCAACAATCGCATTAAACAATGCTGGTATGGCTGGTGTAGAGATCAAAGATACAAACATTTTTGTTTGGTCTGATGATGTTATCAGTGCTGCTAAAATTGCTGCTGATTTTGCTAAAGATAATGAACAATTTGTTATCAAAGCTGGTTATTTAGATAAAGAACCTGCAGACGTAGCTAAAATTGAAGCGTTTGCTAAACTTCCTGGTCGTGAAGAACTTCTTGGTATGCTTGCTGCTACTTGGATGGCTCCAATCACAAATATGGCTGTTGGAATCGATGCTTTACGCAAAAAGAAAGAAGAAGAAGCTTAGGTTTCAATTCAATAAACAAATGTGTGAAATAAGTTCACAAGGGAAAATATCGCACTAGTGCGATGAGCCTCCCGCTGAGGGAAACCTAGTGTTAGTATAGCTAGCTGGATTATTCCAGATAGCGTACTAAAACAGTAAAAGGTTTCCTTAATTTTTGAAAAAATAAAGGAATTATATTATGGCTGTAACTAAAGAAGACGTATTAGAATTTATCTCTGGTTTATCTGTTCTTGAGCTTTCTGAGCTTGTAAAAGAATTTGAAGAAAAATTTGGTGTATCTGCACAACCTGTTGCTGTAGCTGGTGGAGCTGTAGCTGGTGAAGCTGCTGCTGAACAAACTGAATTCAATGTTGTTCTAACTGATGTTGGTGCGAAAAAAATCGGTGTTATTAAAGCTGTTCGTGCTCTTACTGGTCTTGGACTTAAAGAAGCAAAAGAAGCATGTGAATCACTTCCATCTACAATCAAAGAGGGCGTAGATAAAGACAGTGCTGAAGAAGCAAAAACTGCTTTAGAAGAAGCTGGTGCTGTTGTAGAAGTTAAATAAGGACTCTTTAGTACCTTATCATAGGAAAATTTATTTTCCTATGTCTACTTGCAAATCGGGCGCTTTAGCGAAGAGATTTATTCTTTTGGCTAAAGTGCCCTTATGTCGTTTATAAGCACTATAAAAAAATCTCTTGATACACAAGAGTACTCAATCTA
The DNA here is from genome assembly GCF_026991475.1 of Sulfurimonas sp. GTDB lineage: Bacteria > Campylobacterota > Campylobacteria > Campylobacterales > Sulfurimonadaceae > Sulfurimonas. The sequence continues at coordinate 13,993 of NZ_JALXBK010000016.1, forward strand.
TCTAGAGACGTCTAGATACGATCTGCTAAATACTCAAGTTTAGCCTTAATTAACAACTTATCGAGGTAGCCTATGTTAAACACTTTATATTCCGGAAACCGTCTTCGTGTAGACTTCTCTAAAACTCCTCAAGAAATTGAAGTACCAAATTTACTCCAACTCCAACAAAACTCATATAATACATTTTTGATGTTAGATGCAAAAGATAGAACTGCTAGTGGTATTGAAAAAGTTTTTCAATCAGCATTTCCTATTCATGATGTACAAAACAGACTTACTATTGAATATATTGGTAGTGAAGTCACTAACCCTAAATACACTGTTCGTGAATGTATGGAGAGAGGACTTACTTATGCAGTAAGCCTTAGAATGAAAACTCGTCTTGTTCTATGGGACAGAGATGAAAATACAAAAGAAAAATTAGGTGTAAAAGATATCAAAGAACAGAGTATATTTGTTCGTGATATTCCACTTATGACTGAGAGAACTTCTTTCATCATCAATGGTGTTGAAAGAGTTGTTGTAAACCAACTTCACCGTTCACCTGGTGTAATTTTCAAAGAAGAAGAATCAACTACAGCTGGTAATAAACTAATTTATACTGGACAAATTATTCCAGATCGTGGTTCATGGTTATATTTTGAATATGATCCTAAAGATATTCTTTATATGAGAATCAATAAACGCCGTAAAGTACCTGTAACTATAATGTTCCGTGCTTTAGGTTATTCTAAGCAAGATATTTTAAAACTTTTTTATCCTATCCAAACAATCAAAATTGGTGATAACCAATTTGCGATGGATTTTAATCCAAAAGACTATAGCGCACGTTTATCATATGATTTAGTCGATTTAAATGGAAAAGTCCTTGTTAATGCAGCTAAAAGACTTTCAAGTAAAAAAGCACAAAAATTTATTGATGATGGACTTAAAGAAGTTCAGTATCCTTTAGAAGTACTTCTTGAAAGATATTTGGCAGAGCCTATTATCGACCCTGAAACTGGTGAAGTCCTTTTTGACACAATGACTCATATTGATGAGACTAAATTGAAAAAAATGGCAGAAATTGGTGTTAGTGAATTTAAAATTGCTAATGATTTAGCTGATGGTGTGGATAGTTCTGTAATTAATGCATTTAATGCTGATGCAGATTCACTAAAACTTTTAAAACAAACTGAAGATATTGAAGATGAAAATGATCTTGCTGCTATTCGTATATACAAAGTTATGCGTCCTGGTGAACCTGTAACAAAAGAGGCAGCAAAAATATTTGTAAATCAACTTTTCTTTGATCCTGAAAGATATGACTTAACACAAGTTGGTCGTATGAAAATGAATCATAAACTTGGAATGAACATTCCTGAATATATTACTGTTTTAACACATGAAGATATTATTCAATCTGTAAAATATGTTATTAAAGTTAGAAATGGTTTGGGTCATTTAGATGATAGAGATCACTTAGGTAATAGAAGAATCCGTTCTATCGGTGAGCTTTTAGGAAATGAGTTACATAATGGTCTTGTAAAAATGCAAAAAGCCATTCGTGATAAACTTTCTTCTTTAAGTGGACCAATGAATGAACTTATGCCACATGATTTGATTAATTCTAAAATGATTACAAGTACAATTATGGAATTTTTCTCAGGTGGACAACTTTCACAATTTATGGATCAAACAAATCCACTTTCAGAAATTACACATAAACGTCGTCTTTCAGCACTTGGAGAAGGTGGACTTGTAAAAGAGAGAGCTGGATTTGAAGTACGTGATGTTCATCCTACTCACTATGGTCGTATCTGTCCTGTTGAGACTCCAGAGGGTCAAAATATTGGTCTTATCAATACGCTTGCAATGTATTCAAAAGTAAATGAGCATGGATTTATTGAAGCACCATATAAGGTTATGAAAGATGGTCAAGTAACTCATGAAGTAGTTTATTTAACTGCTACGCAAGAAGAGGGTAAAATGATTGCTGCTGCCTCAAATAAACTGGATGATAACGGACAGTTTATTGATGCTCTTATTGCAGTAAGACAAGATGGTGAAATTTTACTTCGTGATCCTAAAGATTGTGAATATGCTGACCTATCATCTCAAATGGTTATTGGTGTTGCTGCATCACTTATTCCATTCCTTGAACATGATGATGCCAACCGTGCACTTATGGGATCAAATATGCAACGTCAAGCAGTACCATTATTGCGTGTTAAAGCGCCAATGGTTGGAACTGGTGTTGAGAAACTTGTTGCTCGTGATGCTTGGGAATGTGTAAAAGCAAAACGTGCGGGAAAAATTGAAAAAGTTGATGCTAAGCATATATATGTGATGGGTGAAGAAGATGGTGAAATATTTATAGATTACTATCCTTTACAAAAAAATCTAAGAACCAATCAAAATACGTCATTTACGCAAAAACCTATTGTTCAAGTTGGACAAAAAGTTGCAAAAGGACAAATTATTGCTGATGGCCCAAATATGGATCAGGGTGAATTGGCTCTTGGTGTAAATGCTATGGTTGCGTTTATGCCATGGAATGGATACAACTTTGAGGATGCAATTGTTATTTCTCAGCGTCTTATTCGTCAAGATGCATTTACTTCTGTACACATTTATGAAAAAGAGGTTGAAGCTCGTGAACTTAAACATGGTGTAGAAGAGATCACTCGTGATATTCCAAATGTTCGTGATGAAGAGCTTGCACACCTAGATGAGTCTGGAATTGTTAAAATTGGTACTCATGTTAAAGGTGGTATGATTTTAGTTGGTAAAGTTTCTCCAAAAGGTGAAGTTAAACCTACTCCAGAAGAGCGTCTTTTACGTGCAATTTTTGGAGAAAAAGCTGGTCATGTAATTAACAAATCACTTTACTGTGCACCATCTATGGAAGGTGTTGTAGTTGATATTAAAGTTTTTACTAAAAAAGGGTATGACAAAGATCCACGTGCTTTAGAACTAGAAAAAGAAGAGCGTGACTATTTAGAGAGAGAACATTATGATAGACTTATCATGATTGATAAAGAGGAGATGTTACGTGTAACAAAACTTCTTACTCGTGAATCTTTAAAAAGTGATATTACTATAGCTGGTATTGAGTATAAAGCTGGAGATATGATTAATGGCGATGATCTAGCAGAGGTAAATCGTTTTGCTATGAATGCAATTGTAAAATCATTTTCTCAAGAGATTCAAGATGAATATAATAAGACTAAAAACCATTTCCAAAAACAAAAAAGAGTTTTTAGAGATGAGCATGAAGAGAAATTAACAATTCTTGAAAAAGATGATGTGCTTCCAAATGGTGTTGTAAAATATGTAAAAATTTACATTGCTACCAAACGTCAACTAAAAGTTGGTGATAAAATGGCAGGGCGTCACGGAAATAAAGGTATTGTTTCTATTATTGTCCCTGAAGTTGATATGCCATATATGGAGGATGGACGTTCAGTTGATGTATGTCTAAATCCACTTGGGGTACCTTCTCGTATGAATATTGGGCAAATCTTAGAGATGCACCTTGGTATGGCAGGTCGTGAACTTGGAAACCAAATCCAAGAAGAGTTTGATAAAAAACAGGTTGACTTTATAGAAAATATGCGTGCGAAAATGATTCAAATTGCCGATGTTGCAGGGCTTATGCATGCATCTGAAACACTTGGTGCTATGAGCGATGATGAGTTCTTAAAATATGCAAGAGACTGGGCAAAAGGTGGAGTACGTTTTGCAACTCCAATTTTTGAGGGTGTAAATGCAGGTGAATTTGAAAAACTTTATGAACTTGCTAAAATGGACGCTGATGGTAAAGTTGTACTTTATGATGGTAAAACTGGTGAGAAGATGAAAGAGCGAGTTAATGTAGGATATATGTATATATTAAAACTACATCACCTTGTTGATGAGAAAATTCATGCACGTTCAACTGGGCCTTACTCTCTTGTTACACAACAACCAGTTGGTGGTAAAGCACTCTTTGGTGGTCAAAGATTTGGTGAGATGGAAGTCTGGGCTCTTGAAGCTTATGGTGCATCAGCAGTTCTTAAAGAGATGTTGACAATTAAATCTGATGATGTTGATGGGCGTGTACGTGCATACAAAGCACTTACAAAAGGTGAATTAGTACCAGCTTCAGGTATTCCTGAAACACTATTTGTATTAACAAAAGAGCTACAAGCACTTGCTCTTGATGTAGAGATTATGGACGAGGTGGAAGACGATGAGTAAATTAGTACCAGTAGAAGTAACAGAAGAGAGTAGACCGACAGATATTAAAGAGTTGCAATTTCGCCTTGCATCTCCTGAAAAAGTAATGTCATGGTCTCATGGTGAAGTAAAAAAACCTGAGACTATTAACTACCGTACACTTAAACCTGAGCGTGATGGACTATTTTGTGCGAAAATTTTTGGACCTGTAAGAGATTATGAGTGTCTTTGTGGTAAATACAAAAAGATGCGTTATAAGGGTGTTGTCTGTGAAAAATGTGGTGTTGAAGTTACATCTACAAAAGTGCGCCGTACTCGTATGGGACACATTGAACTTGTAACTCCTGTAGCACATATCTGGTATGTTAGCTCACTGCCATCTCGTATTGGTACACTTCTTGGTATTAAGATGAAAGATCTTGAGCGTGTACTTTATTATGAAGCGTATATTGTTGAGAGTGGTGGAGAGGCATATTATGATGCTGAAGCGAAAACTCCAGTTTTACAATATGATGTACTAAATGAAGAACAGTACCGTACACTTGTACAAAGATTTGGTGAACTTGGCTTTAAAGCTCGTATGGGTGGTGAAGTTATTCGTGATTTATTAGACTCTATTGATCTTGTTGATCTTTTTACAAACTTAAAAGAGCAAATAGGTGAGACAAAATCTGAGGCAAAGAAAAAAACAATTAACAAACGCCTAAAAGTTATTGAATCATTTTTAAATAGTGGTAATAATCCTGCTTGGATGATGCTTACTGTGTTGCCAGTTCTTCCACCAGATTTACGCCCACTTGTATCACTTGATGGTGGTAAATTTGCTGTTTCTGATGTAAATGATTTATATCGCCGTGTTATTAACCGTAACCAGCGTTTAAAAAGACTTGTAGAACTTGAAGCACCAGAAATTATTGTTCGCAATGAAAAACGTATGCTTCAAGAATCAGTTGATGCTCTTTTTGACAATGGTCGTCGTGCAAACGCAGTTAAAGGTGCAAATAAACGCCCTTTAAAATCTTTAAGTGAAGTTATTAAAGGAAAGCAAGGACGTTTCCGTCAAAATTTACTTGGTAAGCGTGTTGACTTTTCTGGGCGTTCTGTAATTGTTGTTGGACCATCTTTAAGAATGGATGAGTGTGGACTTCCTAAAAAAATGGCTCTTGAGCTCTTTAAGCCACATTTGATTGCTAAACTTGAAGATAAAGGGTATGCTACAACTGTTAAAGCTGCTAAGAAGATGATTGATGCACAGACAAATGAGGTTTGGGAGTGTCTTGATGAGATTGTTGATGGTTATCCTATTATGCTTAACCGTGCACCAACACTTCATAAACTCTCTATTCAAGCTTTCCATCCAAAACTAATTGATGGTAAAGCGATTCAGTTGCATCCATTAGCATGTGCTGCGTTTAATGCCGATTTCGATGGGGATCAAATGGCTGTGCATGTACCACTTTCGTCTGAAGCAATTGCTGAAGCAAAAGTATTAATGCTTGCATCTATGAATATTTTGCTTCCAGCATCTGGTAAAGCAATAGCTACACCTTCACAAGATATGGTTCTTGGTCTTTACTATATCTCTTTAGAGAAAAATGGTGTACTAGGAAGTAATAAACTTTTTGCAAATGTTGATGAAATTCGTATTGCATTAGAGCATAAAGCGCTTGATATTCATGCAAAAGTAAGAACGCGCGTTGATGGTCGTATTATTCATACAACTGCAGGGCGTATGCTTATTAAAGCTATTTTACCAGAATTTGTTCCTATTGAATTATGGAATAAAATCATGAAGAAAAAAGCAATTAATGCTATGGTTGATTATGTTCAAAAAGTTGGTGGTATTGGTATTACAGCATCATTCTTGGATCGCTTGAAAGATTTAGGATATAAACACGCAACTGAAGCGGGTGTTTCTATTTCTGCTGATGATATTCGTGTTCCAGATATGAAAGCTGCAAAAATTGCAGATAGTAAAGCGAGAGTTATTGAGATTCAAAAACAGTATGAAGCAGGTCTTCTAACTGAACAAGAACGCTACAATAAAATCATTGATGTTTGGACAGATACAAATAATACACTTGCATCAGAAATGATGCAGCTTGTTGAAAGTGATAAAGATGGCTTTAACTCTATCTATATGATGGCTGATTCAGGGGCTCGTGGTTCTGCTGCACAAATTCGTCAACTTGCTGGTATGCGTGGGCTTATGGCAAAACCAAATGGTGACATTATTGAAACTCCAATTACCTCAAACTTTAAAGAGGGTCTTAATATTATTGAGTACTTTATTTCAACGCATGGTGCGCGTAAAGGTCTTGCCGATACAGCACTAAAAACTGCAAATGCTGGGTACCTTACTCGTAAACTTGTGGATGTTGCACAAAATGTGAAAATTGTTGAGCATGATTGTCATACGCATGAAGGTATTGAAATTTCTGATATTTCTGATCAAAATACTCTTATTGAATCTTTAGAAGACAGATTAAACGGTCGTGTACTTGCAGACGATGTAATTGATCCAATTTCAAATGAGATACTTTATGCTGAAGGTACGCTTCTTGATGAAGTAAGTGCTAAAGTAATTGCAGAGGCTGGAATTAAAACAGCTGTTATTAGAACACCGACAACTTGTAAAAGTGAAAATGGTATTTGTGCACTTTGTTATGGTGTGAATCTTGCAACAGGACATATTGTTAGAACTGGTGAAGCAGTTGGTATTGTCGCTGCACAATCGATTGGTGAACCAGGTACACAGCTTACTCTTCGTACTTTCCATGTTGGTGGAACTGCGAGTGCAACTGCACAGGAGAGACAAGTAATAGCGGAAAAAGAAGGTTTTATTCGTTATTATAATCTTAAAACATATAAAAACAAAGAGGGTAAAAATATAGTTGCAAATAGAAGAAATGCAGCTGTATTACTTGTTGAGCCAAAATTAAAAGCTCCGTTTGCTGGTACAATTGAAATTCAAACTATTCATGATGAAGTAATCATTAGTGTTACATCTGATAGTAATGAGACTGTGAGATATTCACTTCGTAAACTTGAAGTAGCAAAACCAAACGAACTTGCTGGTGTAAGTGGACAGATTGAAGGTAAATACTACTTCCCACATGCAAATGGTGAAAAAGTTGAAGCGTTAGACTCTATTGTTGAGACTATTAAAGATGCTTGGAATGTACCAAGTCGTATCCCTTATGCATCAGAATTACTTGTAGAAAATGGTGCTCCTGTTACGAAAAAACTTCTTGCAAAAGAAGAGGGTACTGTGAAGTATTTCTTACTTAAAGGTGACTATTTAGAGAGATTTGAAGGCATAAAAGCTGGATATGAAGTAGTTGAAAAAGGTCTTTTTGCAACAGTTGTCGATGCAAATAATCGTGAAGCAGTGCGTCATTATATTGCGCGTGGTTCAGTTATTGTAGCTAATGATGATGAAAAAGTGCAAAGAGATGCTGTAATTGCTAAGCCATCATCTGATGAATCAGTTGTAATTGCTGAGTGGGATCCATACTCAAATCCAATTATTTCTGAATCAAACGGTGTAGTTACATTTGAAGATATTATTGTTGGTGTAACTGCTAGTGAACAATTTGATGAACTTACTGGTAAAACACGTCTTATGATTAATGATCATATAGCAAGTGAATATAAGCCAACAATTGTTTTAGCAACCGAAGATGGGGAACTGCTTCGTTATGCAATTGAGCCAAAATCATCTGTATATGTTGCAGATGGTGCTGATGTGAAAATTGCAGATATTTTAGCAAAAATTCCAAAAGCCTTACAAAAATCATCAGATATTACAGGTGGTCTTCCACGTGTATCTGAACTATTTGAGGGTCGTCGTCCAAAAGCAACTGCATTGATTTCTGAAATTGATGGTACAGTTAGTTTTGGTAAAATGCTTCGTGGTAAAGTAAGAATCGTAGTTAGTAACTCTGAAAATGGTATTGTTAAAGAGTATTTCGTTGACAAATCACATGAGCCAGTTGTTGCCGCAGGTGACTTTGTGCATTCTGGTGAGAGACTTACTACGGGTATTTTATCATCACATGAACTTCTTAGAATTATGGGTGTTAAAGCACTTTATAATTATCTTGTATCTGAAGTGCAACAAGTTTACCGTTCTCAAGGGGTTAATATATCTGATAAACATATTGAGGTTATTTTTACTCAGATGTTACGCCAGATAAAAATCGTAAAATCTGGTGATACGAAATTCATTGAAGGTGATTTAATTTCTAAAGTTAAATTTGCACAAGAGAATGAAAAAATTATTAGATTGGGTGGTCGTCCTGCGATTGCTGAACCATTCTTGGTTGGTATTACACGCGCAGCAGTTTCTGCAGATAGTATTATCTCAGCTGCATCTTTCCAAGATACTACAAAAGTATTAACTGAAGCTGCTGTTTCTGCTAAAGTTGATACACTTGAAAACTTAAAAGAGAATGTTATTATCGGTCGTACTATTCCTGTTGGAACAGGTATATATAAAGATAAAGATGTTATCTTTGATTATGAAGAGAACTAAGGTTCTCCCTTTCTTAACAGTACAGCTATTTTAGCTGTACTACATTTTTTACTCAAAAAATTCTACATTATTAATAAATTCTTAAAATAAGCTAACTTTAAATACAATTTCTGTATTATTCCGTGTCTATAACTCTCTTTTGATGAGAGTTAAATTCTACTGGAAAAATTAAGTAAAAGGAATTGTATGCCTACAATCAATCAATTGATTCGTAAAGAGCGTAAAAGAGTAGTTAAGAAATCAAAATCTGCTGCTTTAAATGCTTGTCCACAACGTCGTGGTGTTTGTACTCGTGTTTACACAACTACACCTAAAAAACCTAACTCGGCTTTAAGAAAAGTTGCAAAAGTTAGATTAACTTCTGGTTTTGAAGTTATTTCATATATCGGTGGTGAGGGTCATAACCTTCAAGAACACTCTATCGTACTTGTACGTGGTGGTCGTGTAAAAGATTTACCTGGTGTTAAGTACCATATTATCCGTGGTGCACTCGATACTGCTGGTGTTGCTAACCGTATGGTTGCTCGTTCTAAATATGGAACTAAAAAGCCTAAAAAATAGTCCCTATTTTTTAGGAACCTAAACATTTATTAGTACGCAAAACGAGCAAAAGCCCGTTTTACTACGCTAACGCTTGGTTTTCTTCGGCAGAAAGCCTACGAAACTAGTTTCGTTTTGAAATAGTTAAGCGAAAAGCCTATTATAATTCAATAGCTACAGGATTAATCTTTAGTGGTTAATTTTGAGTAAATTTGAAGAATACAAATTGAAGAGAAGGAAATTCTAAATGAGAAGAAGAAAAGCTCCCGTTCGTGAAATAATGCCAGATCCAATTTATGGAAGCAAAATTTTAACGAAATTTATAAATAAAATCATGTTAGATGGTAAAAAATCTACAGCTGAAAAAATTATCTACAGTGCAATGGATATCATTAGCTCTCGTGGTGAAAAATCAGGTATAGAAACTTTTAATGAAGCTATTGAGAATGTTAAGCCTATTATTGAGGTAAAAAGTCGCCGTGTTGGTGGTGCTACTTATCAAGTTCCAGTAGAAGTACGCCCAGTACGTCAGCAATCACTAGCTATCAGATGGTTAGTAGATGCAGCTCGTAAGAGAAATGAAAGAACTATGGCTGAGAGATTGGCTAATGAGTTCATGGATGCAGCATCTGATAAAGGTTCAGCATTCAAGAAGAAAGAAGATACTTACAAAATGGCTGAAGCAAATAAAGCATTTGCTCACTATCGTTGGTAATCTAACAGTAATAAATTTGAGTTATACTAGCCGTAACTGGCTGGTTCTCAATCAAGAAAGACCTCTTTTTTAAGAATATTATATCTTTTTAAAAAAGAGGTTCAACTCTATAACTACATAAAAGGGCATTGAAAATATGGCTAGATCACATAAATTAGAAGACGTAAGAAATATTGGTATTGCTGCACATATTGATGCAGGAAAAACTACAACTACAGAGAGAATTTTATTCTATACTGGTGTTGAACATAAAATTGGTGAGGTTCATGATGGTGCTGCTACTATGGACTGGATGGAACAAGAACAAGAGCGCGGTATTACAATTACTTCTGCTGCAACAACTTGTGAGTGGCAAGGGAAGCAAATTAATATTATTGATACTCCGGGCCACGTTGACTTTACTATTGAAGTTGAGCGTTCTATGCGTGTACTTGATGGTGCAGTTTCAGTCTTTTGTGCTGTTGGTGGGGTACAACCACAATCAGAAACAGTTTGGAGACAAAGAAACCGTTATAAAGTTCCATCAATTGTTTTTGTAAACAAAATGGATAGAACTGGTGCAGATTTTTATGAAGTTGAGCGTCAAATCAAAGATAGACTAAAAGGTAATCCAATGCCTTTTCAACTACCAATTGGTGCTGAAGAGAAATTTGAAGGTGTAGTTGATTTAGTACAAATGAAAGAGATTGTATGGGATGAAGATGCTGCAATGGGTTCTAACTATCATGTACAAGATATTCGTCCTGAGCTTCAAGAAATTGCTGATGAGTATAGAGAAAAAATGCTTGAAACACTTTCTGAAGTAGATGGAAATGATGATTTTGCTGAAAAATTCTTAGATGGTGAAGAAATTTCACAAGAAGAGATTAAAGCAGCAATTAAATCTGCAACTATTGGTATGGCAATTGTTCCAATGACTCCAGGTACTGCGTTTAAAAACAAAGGTGTGCAAACACTACTTGATGCTGTTGTAGATTATTTACCTTCACCAGTTGAAGCACCTGCAATTATGGGTACTTTAATGGATGATGAAGAGGTAGAAGTTGAAGTTGAGTCTAGTGATGAAGGTAATTTTGCTGCACTTGCATTTAAAATTATGACTGACCCATTTGTTGGTGTTTTAACTTTTATTCGTGTTTACCGTGGTTCATTAGAAGCAGGCTCATTTGTTCACAACTCTACAAAAGATAAAAGAGAAAGAGTTGGTCGTATTGTGAAAATGCATGCTATTAAGCGTGAAGAAGTGAAAGAAATTTATGCTGGTGAAATCGGTGCAGTTGTTGGTCTTAAATCAACAACTACAGGTGATACATTATGTAATGGTGAGCCTAAAGTTGTACTTGAAAGAATGGATTTTCCAGAGCCAGTTATCTCTGTTGCGGTTGAGCCAAAAACAAAAGCTGACCAAGAAAAAATGGGTATTGCACTTAGTAAACTAGCGGCTGAAGATCCATCATTTAGAGTACATACTGATGAAGAGACTGGTCAAACTATTATTTCTGGTATGGGTGAGTTACACCTTGAAATTCTTGTAGATCGTATGAAGCGTGAGTTTAAAGTTGAAGCTGAAGTTGGTGCGCCACAAGTTTCTTACAGAGAATCAATTAAAGATGCAGTTGATCAAGAATATAAATATGCAAAACAATCTGGTGGTCGTGGTCAATATGGTCATGTATTCTTAAAAGTGAAACCAGGTGAGCCAGATACTGGATTTGTTTTCCATAATGACATTAAAGGTGGATCTGTACCAAGAGAATATATTCCAGCAGTTGAAAAAGGTTGTGAAGAAGCTATGTCAAATGGTGTTCTTGCAGGCTATCCAATGGAAGATGTTGATGTTACATTATATGATGGTTCTTACCATGATGTGGATTCAAATGAGATGGCATTTAAACTTGCTGCATCAATGGGTTTCAAAGCTGCTTGTAAAAAAGCATCTCCTGCTATACTTGAACCAATGATGAAAGTTGAAGTTGAAGTTCCTGAAGACTTTATGGGTGATGTAATCGGTGACCTTAACCGTCGTCGTGGTCAAGTTAATAACATGGGTGATAGAGCTGGAAATAAAATTGTAGATGCATTTGTTCCATTATCTGAAATGTTTGGTTACTCAACTGACCTGCGTTCTGCTACTCAAGGACGTGCTACATACGCTATGGAATTTGATCATTATGAAGAAGTTCCAAGAAATGTATCTGAAGAGATTCAGAAAAAACGTAACGGTTAGTATTAACCTCTTTTTTAAGCACTCTTTTGAGTGCTTAATCCTTCTCTTCTAAGAAAAATCAAAATATTTTGTTATAATGTCAAAAATTCAATAGGCTTATAATGTTTAAATTATTTATTTTACTTTTTACTTTCACGACACTTCTTTTTTCGGCTAATCCTAAGGCTTACGCAACTTTGGGAAATAAAATATATGACAATGTGCAAAACATTAAAAAATTGACAACTATTGGTGATTATTATCTCTATAAAGATGAGATAAACAGCTATTTATTAAAGGTGAATACAGCGAAACAATTGGGATTTTCTTTAGATGAAAATAGTGCACCTAAAGTGAGAAAAAAATATTTGCAGACTCTACGTCAGTTATCTAAAGATAACGATTACTATACAAGAATGGCACAGACATCATTAGAAACTTCTATGGAAAATGGAGACTCTCTTCTCTTTAGCAAAATTATTAATAGTGGACTTATAGATACAAAAGCAAATAAAAAGAGGATTCTTGATTATTACTTTTCACATGCAAATGATATAAATGCTAGTGGTGTGATTCAATCCTATTTAGACCAAGATGAAGCACTTAAACGTAAGCATGATGCAATGCAACGTAAACGCTTATCGAAAAAGATGCGTGAAGAACAAAAAATAAAGCGATTAAGAGAGCAGGATAAAGCGCGTCAAACTGCCCTAGAAAATAGACTTAATAGAGCGGTTCAAAAGAGAAAGAGAGAGATACGTAAAGAGCAAAAAGAGGAACTTCTTAAATCCATTTAAATGCTTCGTATTCGCTAGGTCTTCCTTGCAGTGGAGCCTGTAAAATAAACTGTGTAAACCACCTCCAGCCCATTTAATTATCTTGTATATTTTTCCATAATTTCGCTGAAAAATATACAAAGTTGAGGATAAATTTCACTCCAATTTCTAAGTCCGTTA
>NZ_JALXBK010000017.1 GCF_026991475.1 Sulfurimonas sp.
AGTAGATAACGATGCGGTACAATACTTAGCAGAGGGTGAAACTAAAGTTGAAAACTTTACTGTCTCTGTTGCTGATGAAAATGGTGCTATATCCTCTCAGAATGTTGCTGTTACTGTTACGGGTAGTGACACTCAGCCTGATGTTACTGTAACAGGAAGCGATAGCAATACCAACAATATTACATTATCTGTAGTTGATGTGGATGGAGGCAGCATCGATTTATCTCAAATTCATACTTTAAGTGGTGATACACATCCTGTAGATAGTATAGATATAGCTGGGAAAACAGAGTTAAATGTAACAGCAAGTGATGTAATAGATATAACGGATGACAACAATATACTCAAAATCAGTTCAGCTGATAAACAAACAGATACTGTTCACTTAGATAATACATTTGTTCAAGGCACAGATGAAAATGGGCATACATCGTATAGTGCAACAGAGACTGTAGATGGTACAAGTACAACCGTTCAAATATTTATTGACGATACTATCGTAGTTGATTAGAGAGAATAGTATTTGAAAAAAGTGATTTTTCTTTTATTATTCGCGCAGTTACTATTTTCCGATAATATGAGCTTTGCGAATGATAAAAAGAAGCACTTAGGTATTTCTTTTTTACTTGGTAATGCTACTGGTATGTATATGAAGTATAACTATCAAGATAATTCTTACACAAAAAATCTTCTTATAGGGACTTCACTTGCTATGATTCCTGGAGTGCTTAAAGAGTATAGTGATTCTAAACAAGTTGATAATTATGCAAGTAGTGCTGATTTAGCATATGATTTACTCGGAAGTATAACTGGAACCATATTGGGTATCTATGTAAGTAAAAAATTATTTGTAAATATAAAACAACGCAAGGTTACTTATAATGTCAAGTTTTAATATGCTACAAAACATCATACAAAAATTCTCTTCAAAACCAAACAAAGTATCTCTACCTTATAGTGTTGATATGCATTCTCATCTTATACCTGGTATTGATGATGGTGTTAAAGAGGCGCAAACAAGCTTAGAAATTTTAACTAGGCTTTCACAGTTTGGTTTTAAAAAGGCTATTATTACACCACATATTATGTCTCATAGATTTCCAAATACAAAAGATAACATAGAAAAAGGACATGAAAAACTTCGAGAACTTATTGTAAAAAATGGCATAAATATAGAAACGAAAGTAGCAGCAGAATACTACTATGATGAACACTTTATATCACTCATAAATAAAAAAGATCTGATGAGCTTTGGTGAGAACTACGTACTTTTTGAGCTTTCATATACACTTAAACCTTTTGCACTTGAACAAAGTGTTGCAAAACTTTTGGATGCAGGATACAAGCCAATATTGGCACATCCAGAAAGGTATCAGTATTATAGAACTGTTGAAGATTATGCCCGTCTTAAGGAGATAGGTTTAGATTTTCAAATCAATGCTATTTCTACACAAAACTTTTATGGTAAAAATGTAAAAAAATCTGTGGAAAAAATCATAGATAACGGTATGGTCGACTTTATAGGAAGTGATATACATTCACACAAATATGTCGACGCATATAATGCATTTTTATCTAGTAAGATTGCCCAGACAATAGGCACTAAAAATCAAATTAAAAATGACATGCTATAAATAATCCACATCAAGAATAATAAACTTAAATTTATAAGGAGAGTTTTCAATCCCTAATGAAATAATGTCTCCATCTTTCAAAGGAGCAGATGCAGAATGATCTTCTCCTCCTACTTTTATATCATTCACCATACTGCCACAAGCACTGCCTCTGTCATATAAAATATATGAACCATCTTCATTTTTAACAATACTACAATGCTCACGAGAAATTTGCAAATATTCTCCATTGTCTAAGAGATAAACATCGTTGTTTGGTTCCTGTCCACTCAGTTTATGTCTCTCTTGCAGTACCACTTCTCCATTGACAAACTGAACCCTAGCCTCTCTTCCTATTTTAAAAGGATAGTCATAAATAGGTATGATATCTTGAGAAAACTCTCTTTTTATAATGCTATGCTTTGCTTCTTCAGTCATAGCCTTGAGAACTGCCTTAGGTATCATACTTTCAAGCAGTTTCTTCTTTTCTTCATCTAGCATAACTTATCCTCTGTCTTTGTAGTATTGAGAGTTACCATAACCATAGGCATAGCTTGCTCCATACCCATAACCATACTCTTTACCAATCATTGCAGCATTAAGTATAACACCTACCCTATTATGAGAGTGTTCTCGTGCCATTCTGTCAATATTTTTCACAAACTCTTTTCTTGAGTAATTTGCACGCACTATGGCAAAAGTAATGTCAGAATAGTTCATAAGTATAGTTGCATCTGTAACAAGTCCAGCTGGAGGTGTATCCATCACAATATAATCGTAATGATTTTTCAATTCTTCCAAAAGTGATATAAACTCTTTAGATAAAATCAATTCAGATGGATTTGGCGGTAATGGTCCAGTTGTCATTATATTAAGACCATACACATCTGTTTGTTTAATGACCTCTTCAAGTGTATTTTGAGAAGTTAAATAATTTGAAACACCTATATTATTATTAAGATCAAATTGTTTATGTATAGAAGCTTTACGCATATCCAAATCCAACACTATGACTTTTTTATTACTCTGTGCCAATACTTTTGCCAATCCTGCTGCAATAGTAGTTTTTCCCTCTCCAGAGACTGAAGATGTTATAGCTATAATTTTATTTTCTTTATGCCCAGGTAAAAATTGAAGGTTTGTTCTTATATTTCTAAATGCTTCTTCATAAATATTTTTTGACATTTTATCTTTGGTAAAAGGTATAACTCCATAAAGAGGAAGCGATGTAAGTTTTTCTACATCTTCAACAGTTCGTACTGTCGTTATCATGAACTCCCGTAAAAATGCTTGCGCTATTCCTATAATAAGACCTAAAATAAATCCTACTATAATAATCAATTTTCTTTTTGGCTTTATCGGCGTAGCATCTTCTAATGCCTTATCAACAATACGAGCATTTGCAATAGTAGAAGATTTTAAAATAGCTGTTTCCGCTTTTTTCTGTAAAAGATACTCATATACAGATTCATTTACTTTAAGTGGGCGAGAAAGTTCAGCAAGTGACTTTTCTTGTCCAGGAAGTGCACGAATAGATTTTCTATATTTTACCAGGGTAGCTTTAATATCTCTACTTCTTTGAGTAAGCTGTCTTAAAGAACTCTCTACAGCACTTTTAATAGCACTTTTAGTAGATGCTATACTTCTTGTAAGTTTAATGACTTCAGGATGAATTGCTGTATAATCAACAAGAAGTAAATTTTTCTTATCTGTCATTCTTTGTAGATTTTGAATAAGTTTTAACAGACTCGGATTTGTAAATTTTGCAGTACCAAGTGTTAAACCATTGAGATCTTTATGTGTATTCATAAAGTGTTGTAAGTTAGTTAAGATATTTATCTCAGTTTGAATATTAAGCTCTTCTGCTTCATACTTTGAGACTGTTTCACTACTAAGCGCAACCTTTCCTGCTATGCTTACGACATTGTTTTTTACCTTATAATTTTGCAAATTTTGCTCTGAAACAGATAATTTTGAGTTGATTTTTTCAAGTTGAGAATCTATAAAGCCAAGGGTAAGTTGTGCTGATTTTGTTTTTTCTTTTATACTTTCATGTATATACATATGCGCAATAGCATTAAGAATCTCTTTTGCTCTTAAAGAAACATCATCTTGATAATCAAGTTTTACTATAGAACTGTATTCAGAAACAAGTGCTACATTGAGTCCACCAATATAGCTGTCATAATAAGCATACTTAGGAGTGAAGCTAAAAGTGTATTTTGGAGCAGTTAGCTTTTCAAGGTTACTAACAGTGAATGTAAACCATGGTGTTTGAATAGGCTCATTGTATTTATGTACTTGTTCATAAGTTATTTTTTGATCAGCACGTAGCTTTTTTAAACCAAGTTTTATAAGAATGCCTTGAATACTCCACATAGATGGCTGTTTTATTTTTAATAAGAAATGCGTATCATCTTTAGGTTCTATAATAAATGTTTTACCATACATAGCATTATCAAGAACTTGTGATGTTACAACAAAAGGTGAATCTTTATAGAGCTCCGTTTTTTTCCCAAGTGCATTTATACTATAGTATCTTGTGCTAAGGTTCAAGGTTTCAAGTGCTTTTTGAACGATATAACGTGATTGAAAAATTGCAATTACATTATCCATATTTGCACTATTTTGACCAAACGCTTTTAGCATGGCATCTTGCGCATTTGAACCTTTTGTATTGTCATCAAGGACTTCAACAGTCGCACTGGATGCATAAATATTTGGTTTATAGTATGCAAATATCCCACTTGCAATTAATAGTATAAGCGTAATAAGAATTATAGAGACTTTATAGCGTACTATAACTCTAAATACTTCTTTTAAATCAATCTCATCATCGTGTGTCTCTCTAGGGTCTGTTTTATTCATCATTCTCTCTACTTAGGTGCTTGATTTAAAATAATTGTTCTTTGAACAAATGGGGTTAACATTGCTGATACCGCTTGGAAAAATGGCATAGACTCTTTAAATGCCTTGTTGTATCCATTAATAGTCCTTGCTTGTACATATAGTATATCGTTTGGTTGTAGTAACATACTTGTTGTCAACAGACTTTTGCCATCAGTTAAGTTAATCTTCCTTATTTGTGGGTGACGAAGATTTCCACGAATTATCATAATATTTCGACGCGAAGCAACTGAATCAAAGTAACCACATCTTGCAATAGCTTCAATGACATTCATTGTTCCATTAACAATTGGAACTACACCAGGTTTGTTTACTTCACCTATGACAATAACTCTCTGATTAGTTATTTCAACTGTAACATAAGGATTGCGAATATACTTTTTATACTCTTTTATAAGAACTTTTGAAGCCTGATCTTCTGTAAGACCCGTTACCTTTACAGAGCCTATAAGAGGCAGGCGTATAGTTCCTTTTTGTGTTACAAGTAAGCCTGCTGCTGCATCTACTCCCTGTAAGCCTTGCCTTGTAATATCACTCGTTGCCAAGATAGAACTCATTTGCTGTGAGCCGGTACCTGATTGCACATAAACAGTAATAGATAGTCTGTCGTTTGGAGCAATTTTATACTCAAACTTGACCTCTTTTTCATACTCTTTTTTCGTAACTATGCTAGTATTAATATCTGCACCAGCATGCTGAAAAAGACGATCGTCTTTGATGCTACATCCAGAAAATAAAAAAGTAGTTACAAATATAGTTAGTAATATATTAAATGCTCTAATGGGAAACCCCTTCTAATAAATTTTGTGTATTTTAACTTGATTATTATTAAAAGAAGATGATTTTATTGTAAAATATGTATATTTGTGTTACAATACGTTCATAAATTACATAAAGGTAAATAAGATGAAAAATGAAAGAAGAAAGTTCCTCAAGAAGCTAGCATACAGTGCTCCAGTCATAGCAAGTTTAGGTCTGCTCACAGAGCCAACGAGTGCAAACGCAGATGGTAGACATGACCCTAAAAACGAAAAAAGTAAAATAAGCCGTAGAATTAAAGAATATAAGTAGATATACCAAACTTTGAACAGAAAGAAGTATAAAGAGTATGTATATGGCTATAAATTAGTATTTGACGGAAATTCAAATACTTCTTCTAGTACTCTTATAAACATAAATGAAGTAAATTCTGTTTCACTTACAAACTCTTCTTATAGAGTTGACTTTCAAACAAACCAAAATCGTGAGATTTACTTACGGACAACATCGCTTTTAGAGACTTTTTCTATGCCAGCGAGGTGGCTCTTTTGTGTAGAGGGCGTTGTGAGTTTTTTATGCAATGGAAACACACAGCAACTTTACTATAAAAAAGAGCTCCACTATAGTGATGATTTGATGCGTTACTGGCTTATACATATAGTTCTTCCTTTAGCATTAACACTTGATGCAACTTACTACTTTTTACATACAGGTTCAGTGAACATCAACAACAAAGCAGTACTTTTTACAGGTGAGAGCTATGCCGGCAAGTCAACACTTACAGACTACTTTTTGCAAAAAGGTCACGCGCTGGTAAGTGATGACAAACTCGCAACATTTCAAAAAGATGAAAAATTCTACTGCCAACCCTCACATGCATACCATAGACCCTACAGAGCCAGAGAAGATCTAGGCAAAGTATGTAAAAACTTTAACAGCCAAGAGTTAGAGATGGGCACACTTTACTGGCTAGAACCCGTAAACGCAACAGATGACATAAGCATAACAGAACTAAAAGGTCTTAAAAAGTTTGAATGCTTACGCTATGCTACAGAGATGGACTTGGGAGTCAAGTTAAAAGAGAGGTTTGCTTACCTTACACAACTGGCAAACAGAGTCAAACTCTACTCCATAAAAGTGCCAAGAGATATGCAAAGGCTTGAAGAGGTCTATGATGCCATCATCACACACAACACTACACAAAGGTAAAAAATGAAACTCAATACAAATGTAGAAATATCACCAAATGTACTCCTTCAAGAGGTAGATGATGAGACAATCCTACTCAACATTGAAAGTGAAGAGTACTTTTCACTTAACGAAATAGGAACTATTTTTTATGAACTACTCCAAGAACATAAAAACTTAGAAAAAATACTCCAAGAGTTGCAAAGCTACTTCGATGCACCAAAAGAACAACTAGAAAAAGATCTCATTGCATTTGTAGAAGCTTTAGAAGAAAAAAAGTTAGTTAAGATTTAATTCGTATCTAATATTTCTACCCTTAGTTCCTAAAATTTGTTTAATGCATCCAAATTCCACTAATTGAACTATATCTCTTACAGCTGTAGCTTTACTCACTTTTGTAAGAGATATGTATTTTTTTGTATTAATACCACCTTCAAAATTTTCGTTTCCAACATCAAGTATTTTATTTAAAACTTTTATTTGTCGTTCATTCAAAGGTTTTTCTCTATATTTATCCCAAAATTTTGTTTTTTGAACTAAATACTCTATATTTTTAAGCGCTTGTTTCATTGCTTCTTTTACAATTACTAAATGCCACTCTAACCAAGGGGTAATGTCAAAGTTTGGATTATATAGTAAATTTGTACTACTATCTACAATTTCATAATACTCTTTTCTTTGAACGTTAATAACTGAAGAGATAGAATAAAGTTTAAATTGTGAACGAAGTGTATTTTTAGACAAAATATAATCTGTTATAGCCCTTGCTATTCTCCCATTACCATCATCATATGGATGAATAGCTACAAACCAGAGATGAGCTATCGCAGATTTTATGTAAATATTTTCTTTACTATTATTACAATAAATTATAAACTGCTCTAAACCTTCTTTAATCTGCGAAACAGGTATAGCTTTATAGTGTACTTTTTCATGACCGATTGCCCCTGATACCACTTCCATATCATCTTCTCTAAACGCAGCAACTCTAATCTTATGAAGTCCACTGTAATTGTTTTCAAAAAGACAATTATGCCAGCCATGAAGTCTCTCTAATGTCAAATCCTCTTTATTCATATTTGAATCAAGAAAAATTTCTACCAAGCTATCTGTTGCAGCTGTTGAGTACTTGTCTTTAAAAGCATCAAAATTTTTATCGAGTTTTTTGCGCAAAGATGAACGTACACTTTCTCGCTTAAATACTTCACCTTCTATTAAGGAAGTATTTAAAGCTTCATCAGTAAGTGTCTCAATCTCTATATTTCGTATATCATCTTGATTAAAAAGTTTTGAAAGGGCGTCAAGCTGCCCTCTTTCATAATCTATTTGTGCAATTAAATCCACTAATCCTTCTTTATTATAAAAAAAGTTGGGATAATCTTTATGTTGCCATATCCATCTTATATCTTCTTTACACATCTATAACCTTTGAGCCGAATAATTCTTATAATAGTATCATAAAATGATACTATTACTTCTTTTTCTCTCTTCTCTTCGGTTTTTTTCTATACTGCATTCGAGGATCAAAAAGATTGAAAAATATGGAAAAAAGTAGAGCAAATAACGCAAGATTTACTATGTCTGACTTGTTATAAACTTGAATAAAAATGAGCGAAAACAGCACCTGTAACTTTAGTAATGATGAAACAGTAAATATTTTGTCTCTTTTAAACTTTAATAAAATGTGATGCAAGTGATTTTTGTCTGCTACAAATAGCGACTGTTTTCGCTGCTTTCTTCTTCGCATAACCACCAAAGTATCAAGCAGTGGAATAGCTGCAAGAAAGAGTGCGGAAGTAGGATTGATATACTTCAGTGCATAAATACTCAACAGCGCAATGACAAAGCCTAAAAAGAGTGAGCCACTATCTCCCATAAAAACTTTAGCGGGGTACCAGTTAAGCAGTAAAAAAGCAACTAACACAGAAATAAGTAGTAAACTTGTAGATATAAGAAAAGCATCTGAATGCTGATACCCAACATAGACCAAACTTGCCAATATAATGACAGAGATAGAACCCGCAAGACCATCCAGCCCATCAGTAAGGTTGAGTGCATTTGTGAAACCTACTATGGCAAATATGGTAAAAGGTAAAGCCATATAACCCAATGAAAACTCATAACCAAAGTAAGTACCAAGAGTCTCTACTCTAAAACCATTGTAGTAAACAATAACCGCAGCTATAATGATAAACATAAACTTCTTACGTGAACTAATATCTGCAAAATCATCATAAACCCCTGCCCCATAAACTATGAGTAGTGCAAGATAGGCATAGTGCATATGTAATTCAGGAAATACAAAAGCACAAGTAATAGTTAATGCAATAAGAAAGAATGCACCAAAAACTATGCCAGCACCTCTGGCAACAGGCTCTTTATGAGCACTCCTATGGTTTGGTACATCTACAAGACCAAACTTCTCAGCATTTTTTATAAAAAGCCTAATACCAACATATGTCACAAAAAGAAGCAAAAGAAATAAAATAGTAAAAGAATATAACACCTGTAAGAACCTTTTTTACCAAATTATATCTTTTTTAAAATTAAAAAGGTGTAAAAAAGTGAAATTTAATATAAAATTTGCTAGAATTCTAAATATAAAAATTAACAAGTTTAAATATAAATCTAAACTAATAAATAGAACTAAGGATAAAAGTATGAATAAAAAAATCACCATAATAGGTCTAGGTTATGTAGGGCTGCCCCTTGCCCACGCATTTAGCGAAAAGTACGAAGTAGTGGGCTTTGACATCAATAAGCCGCGTGTAGATGAACTTAACAGTGGCTTTGATAGAACTTTAGAACTTACAAGCGAACAGGTAAATGAATCTCTGAAAAATGGGATGAAATTTACTATGGATATTGAAGATATTAAAGATAGCAATGTTTACATTGTTACTGTTCCAACTCCTATTGATAATAATAATGAACCAGACTTAACTCCCATAGAAAAATCGACTGAAACTGTTTCTAAAGTCCTTAAAAAGGGTGATATTGTCATTTATGAGTCTACCGTATACCCTGGTGTTACTGAAGAGGTTTGTGTACCTATTTTAGAAGGGGGAAGCGGACTGAAATTTAATGAAGATTTTTACTGTGGTTACTCTCCTGAGCGCATTAACCCGGGAGATAAAGAGCATACCGTTACAAAAATCCTTAAAATCACTTCAGGCTCAACTCCAGAGATAGCAAAAGTGGTAGATGAGTTGTATAAGTCAATCATTACAGCCGGAACCCATCTAGCATCTAGCATCAAAGTAGCTGAAGCTGCAAAGGTCATAGAGAACACACAAAGAGATGTAAACATCGCTCTTATGAATGAACTTGCAATGATATTTGATACAATGAACATCAACACAAACGCAGTTCTTGAAGCAGCCGCAACGAAATGGAACTTCATTAAACTTGCTCCCGGACTTGTAGGTGGACACTGCATAGGAGTTGATCCGTACTACCTTACACATAAGGCACAATCATTAGGCTATACACCTAATCTTATCTTAGGTGCGAGACATATCAACAATGGTATGAGTAAACTTATAGCTGATAAAGCTGTAAAATATATGGTAAAAGCAGATAAAAAACTTAACGGTGCAAAAGTACTCGTCCTTGGCATTACGTTTAAAGAGAACTGTCCTGATATGAGAAACACAAAAGTTGTAGATATTATCTCTGAACTTCAAGAGTATGAATGTGATGTAGATGTTTATGACTACTGGGTTGACAAGAGTGATAGAGAGAGTAAAACTATTCCTTTTATAGATGAACTTCCATACAACTCACACAAATATGACGCTATCATCGTAGCAGTAGGACACGATAAGTTCAAAGAGATAACACAAGAAGAGTATGCTGGGCTCTCAAAAGGTGCACCTATAGTGATAGATGTAAAAGGCATAGTAGAAAATCCAACATGGAGACTATAAAAATGAGTAAAAATTTTGCACTTATTGGAGCAAGTGGATACATCGCTCCAAGACATATGAAAGCGATAAAAGAGACAGGAAATGAACTCGTAGCAGCACTTGATCCTTATGATGGCATAGGTATAATGGACTCCAACTTCCCTCAAGCTGACTTCTTCACAGAGTTAGAGAGATTTGAAGATTTCATAGGTAGATGGGATAGAGAACATGATGATAAAATAGAGTATATGAGTATTGCTTCTCCCAACTACCTGCATAAAAGTCACATCAGGCTTGCTCTTAAAAGCGGTGCGCATGCAATCTGTGAAAAACCGCTTGTACTGAATCCTGCTGATATAGATGAGCTTAAAATCATTGAAAAAGAGACAGGAAAAAAAGTTTACAATATTTTACAACTGCGTCTGCATCAGTCGATAATAGATTTGAAAGAACGTGTTGCAAAAGAGCTTGAGCAAAATCCAGATAAAATATACGATATAGACCTTACTTACCTTACAAGCCGTGGAAAGTGGTACTTTGAGAGCTGGAAGGGCAAGCAGGAAAAATCAGGTGGAATTGCATCTAACATTGGTGTGCATTTTTACGATATGCTCTGTTGGATATTTGGCGATGTTCAAGAGAACATTGTCCATGTAAAAACTGCAGATACAAATGCAGGGTACTTTAAGCTTAAAAACGCAACTGTAAGATGGTTCCTTTCAGTAAACTATGACTATATTCCAGAAGATATTAAGGCAAATGGGATGAGAACGTATCGTTCTATCACTGTAGATGGAGATGAAATAGAATTTAGCGGTGGATTTACCGACTTGCATACAAAGAGTTATGAGCACATCTTAAACGGTGGTGGATTTGGACTTGATGAGGCTTATGGAAGTATACGAACAGTCTCAACTATTCGTCATCTACCTGCTGTAGGTCTGCAAGGGGATTACCACCCTTTTTGTGAAAAAGTTTTAGAGAAGTAAGTAAATGGCTCAATACTTTGCTCACGAAACATCCATAGTAGATGCAAATGTAAATATAGGTGACAATACAAAAGTCTGGCACTTCTCTCACATTCTCTCAGGCTCAAACATAGGAGCAAACTGCTCTTTTGGTCAAAACTGTGTAGTAGGTCCAAATGTAAAGATAGGCTCAGGTGTAAAAGTGCAAAATAACATCTCAGTTTATGAAGGTGTAGAGGTAGAAGATGATGTATTTCTAGGACCTTCCATGGTCTTTACAAATGTCATCAACCCACGAGCCTTCATCGTAAGACGTGATGAGTTTAAAAGGACACTACTTAAAAATGGATGCTCAATAGGAGCAAACGCAACGGTAGTATGTGGTGTCACCATAGGTGAATATGCACTTATTGGCTCTGGCGCAGTAGTAAACAAAGATGTAAAACCTTATGCTCTTATGGTGGGTGTACCAGCCCGTCAGATAGGCTGGGTAAGTAGAGCCGGTAATACGTTAGACTTTAATGATGAAAACATCGCAGTAGATGAGTTTGATAACTCCAAATACAGACTTGAAAATGATGAACTAAAAGAGATATAATGAAAATAGACTTCGCAAATTTACAATACCAGTACCAACTCTATAAAGAAGAGATAGATGCTGCAATGCAAGCAGTGCTTGATAAATCAAACTACATTATGGGTAATGAAGTAAGAGAACTTGAAGATGCTTTGCAAGAGTTTACAGGTGCAAAACACGCCATAACATGCGCAAGTGGTACAGAAGCACTTATACTTGCAATGATGGCACTTGACATCAAACCCGGTGATGAGATAATAACAACACCTTTTACTTTCATCGCTACGGCTGAGACTATTGCCTTTTTAGGTGCAAAGCCGGTGTTTGTAGATATAGATGAAAAAACTTACAATATTGACCCAAGTAAAATAGAAGTAAAAATTACAGAAAAAACAAAAGCCATCATCCCTGTAAGTCTTTACGGACAGCCTGCGGATATGGATGCAATCCAAAGCATCGCAGATAAGCATAACTTGAAAGTAATCATAGATGGTGCACAGAGCTTTGGAAGTATTTACAAAGGTAAAACTGATTCAAACCTGGGTGACATTTCTACAACAAGTTTTTTCCCTGCCAAACCTCTTGGATGTTTCGGTGATGGCGGAGCAGTTTTTACAAACAGTGATGAACTTGCAGAAAAGATGAAAATACTTAGAGTACATGGACAGAACAAACGCTACCACCATAAATACATTGGTGTTGGTGGAAGAATGGATACACTACAGTGTGCAGTGGTCAATGTAAAACTCAAACACTATACAAAAGATTTGCTACTTAGACAAGAAGTAGCACAAAAATATACTCAAGCTCTGAAAAACAAAGAACTTGTAACTCCATTCCAAAACCCTGATATAACATCAGCATGGGCACAATATTCAGTACAAGTTAAAAACAGAGATGAACTACAAGCAAAACTCAAAGAAAAGGGCATACCAACAGCAGTGCATTACCCTATGCCATTGCATTTACAAGAGTGTTTCGAGCATCTTGGATATAGTAAAGGTGATTTTCCAATCGCAGAGAGAGTGAGTGAAGAGATTATGAGTCTGCCTATGAATTCATATGTGAGAGATAATGAGATAGAGTATATTGCAACACAACTATGATAAAACTGCTTTTACTACTATTACCATTTACACTTTTTGCTGCAAAACCAGATTTACTGCTTTTAAAAGTTTATAAAGACCAAAATATCAGTGGATGGGTGATGAGTGAAAAGCTCGATGGTATTCGAGCTTTTTGGGATGGTAAACATCTTATTAGCCGTGGTGGTAAAATTATTCATGCTCCAAAATATTTCACAAAAGATTATCCATCATTTGCAATTGACGGAGAATTGTGGAGTAAGCGGGGAGATTTTGAAAATATCTCTTCTATTGTGAGAGACAGAGTGCCAAGTGAAAAATGGCACGAGATAAAACATTACATATTTGAAGTACCAAACGCAGCGGGTGGACTCTTTGAACGTCTTTCAAAGGTGAAGCCTTATGAAGGAAAATATATACACATAATTCCCCAAAAATATGTCAAAAGTAAAGAAGATTTGCAAGCATTTTTAAAAAGTGTTGAAAAATTAGGTGGAGAAGGTGTTGTGGTACGTGATCCAAACGCAGCGTATATAAACAAAAGAACATCAAAAGCCTTGAAGGTAAAGAGTTTTTTAGATGATGAGTGTGAAGTAGTAAAAGTTCTCAAGGGAAAAGGTAAGTATAGCAATAAAATGGGATCACTTGAGTGTAAACTGCCAAATGGCACACTCTTTAAAATAGGTTCAGGTTTTAGTGATGCACAGAGAAGTAACCCTCCAAAAGTAGGAGATACCGTTACTTTTAAATATAAAGAGATGACAAAGTATGGTAAGCCACGGTTTCCTGTATTTTTGAGAGTTAGGGAGATGAAATGAATGAATTAATAATTATAGATACTACAGACATTCAAGATAAAATATTTACTATTCGTGGTGTACAAGTTATACTTGATAGAGATTTAGCTGCTTTGTATCAAGTAGAAACAAAAGTTTTCAATCAGGCTGTAAGAAGAAATATAGAAAGGTTTCCGAAAAATTTCAGGTTTCAATTAACGAAGGAAGAATTAGAAAATTTAAGGTCACAAAATGTGACCTTTAAAGAAAACTTAACTACTAAGTATCTGCCTTATGTTTTTACTGAATTTGGTGTATCTATGTTAAGTGCCATACTAAAAAGCAAGATAGCTATAGAAATAAGCATTAAAATCATAGAATCTTTTGTAAATATGAGAAAAATTATAAGTGCAAATGACCTTATGTACCAAAGGTTTGAAAGAATAGAAAAAAGACTATTTACTCATGATGACAATTTTGAAAAAATATTTAAAGCTATAGAAGATAAATCACTTCAACCAGAACAGGGCATATTTTACAATGGACAAATATTTGATGCATATAGCTTTGTGACTGATTTAGTTAAAAGTACTAAAAAAACAATTTTACTTGTTGATAACTATATTGATGAAACTACACTTACAATATTGAGTAAAAATCAAAATGTAAATACTATCATTTACACATCTACAATTTCAAAACAATTAAAATTGGATATAGAAAAATATAACCAACAGTATAAAAAAATAGAAGTAAACAGATTTGATTTATCGCATGATAGATTTTTGATTATTGATGATGAAGAGGTTTATCACATAGGTGCTAGTTTAAAAGATTTAGGTAAAAAATGGTTTGCCTTCTCAAAGATGGATATAAACTCTTTTGAGATTATAGGAAAGTTAAAGTGCTAAATAAATTAAAACCAAAGTCAGAATTTAGTAAAAATGTCTTAACTCTAATGACTGGAACGACAATAGCACAAGCAATTCCTATTGCAATAAGTCCTATTTTGACAAGAATTTATACTCCTGAAGATTTTGGAATTTTTGCTCTGTACTTAGCTATTGTCGGATTCATTTCAATTGTGATTACGGCAAGATATGAGATGGCGATAGTTTTGCCTAAAAGTGATGAAGATGCTATCAATATTTTGGTACTTGCACTTTTGATAACTCTCTCTTTGGTAGTGTTGACAACTCTGACTATTTTCTTGTTTAAAAATGAAATTTTACAACTTTTTAATGCTCAAGCTGTTGGCAACCTGATTTTTCTTGTTCCTATCTCTCTCCTTTTTGCAGGTCTTATACAAACTTTTAATTATTGGTCAAACCGAAAAGAGTACTTTAAAGCTATGTCAAGTTCTCAAATTGCTCAAAGCTTTGCTATTGGGTCAATGCAGCCTCTTTTGGGATATTTTTCTATAAATGGAGGACTGATTCTTGGAAATATTTTGGGACGCGCAGTCACTGTATTTGTTCTGGTAGATAAGTTTGTAAAAAATGATAAAGAGTGTTTAAAAGAGATAAATAAAAAAAGTATGATAACACAGATGAAAAAGTATAAAGATTTTCCTTTAGTAAACTCTTTGCATGCCTTTAGCGATATTTTACGTTCAAGCGGTTCTGTAATGCTTATTTCAACCTTTTTTGGTACTACTGTATTAGGATTTTATTCTCTTTCTTTACGAGTTTTACAAGTCCCTATTAGGATTATAGGCTCTGCACTGGGACAAGTCTTGTATAAAAAGTTTACAACGCTGCACAATAATGGTGAAAATCTTTATCCGTATGTTAAAAGTGTTGTAGTGAAACTCTTTTTGATTGCAGTTCCCTCTTTTGGGTTACTTTTTTTTATAGCACCTGAGTTGTTCGCATTTGTATTTGGTGAGAAGTGGAGAATAGCAGGGGAGTATAGTCAGTTGTTAATTCCTTATTTATTTATGAATTTTTTGATTTCACCAATTAGTCATATTCCTATTATATTGGAGAAGCAAAAGAAGTTTTTTTATCTGAATCTTATTGCTAATATTGGAATGTTGTTGATATTGTTTTGGGGAAATATCTTTCATTATGGTTTTACAACTCTTCTTTGTGTTATTTCTCTTTTTATGTCTTCATTTTATATTTATACTTTATGGTGGTTTAAAAGAATTTTACAGGTTTCATTATGAACATAGTAATTATTGGCAATAATTATTTTGGACCAATTTTAACAAAGCAATTATCTGAATATGATACAGTAAATAGTTATATCTTCTATGATACAAATTCAAAAATAATTGATAAAATAAAATTTATTTTAAATATATTTAAAATAGACGTTGTCTATAGTTTGAGTGCTTCTGTAAGTGGTGGAGGGGCATTGAATTTAGCATTAAAATCAAATAAAAAGATTGTGCAACACTTTATTGGAAGTGATGTTTTAGGTGCAGTGGAAGATTATAAAAGAGGAAATATAAATCAACAACTCATAAAAAATAGTACATTTTTATGCGAAGTTGATTGGATAGCAAAAGAGCTAAAAGAAATTGATATTTATGCAAAAATACAAACTTATTGTATAATTGAAAATAGTGATAGATGTGAACTTCCAAAAAGTTTTTCTATTTTAACTTACTTGGGTAAGGGTAAAGAAGAGTTTTATGGGGTAAATACTTTAATAGAACTTGCAAATAAATTAAAAGATATAGAATTTAGAGTAGCTGGAATTGATACATATAGTGTTGTATTACCAAAAAATATAACACTGCTTGGTTGGGTTGATATGCGTAAAGAGTTACAAAATAGTGTTTGCTATATTAGAAATGCTTCTCATGATGGACTTGCTTTTTCTGTTGTGGAAGCGCTCTCTTTAGGTAGATATGTCTTTAGGAATTATAAATTTCCATACACTATGTATTTTGAAAATCTTACTGAATTAGCAGATAAAATAGCTCAGAAGAAAAGACTTTTTGATGATTCAAAATTACAAATACACACAGAAGCTATAGATTTTGTAAAAAGTAAGTTTAATAAAGAAAAAGTTTTGGGTAATCTTGTGAAAGTCTTGACTGAATCAAAGAAGTAAAAAAATGAAAAAAAATATTTTAATAATCTCTATATATTATCCTCCTATTCAATCAATTGCTAGTAACAGAATCTACTCTTTTGCAAAATATCTTGATAAAGATAAATATAACGTATATGTGCATACTTTAGAGAGTGAAAACTCTGTTTCAGATGATAAAGATATAGTAGTACGACGATCAAAAAATAATATTTTTTTTAAGCCTCTACTCTTTGCAAAAAGAACGAATAAATTTATACACTATTCAAAAGTGATTTACAATAAATTTGTTAGATATTTTTTTGAAGATGAGTATAGAGGTTGGATAGCGGAGTCTTTGCAAGACTTACCTACATTTATAAAAAAGAATGACATAGATATTGTCATTTCTACTTATGCTCCTGCTGCACCACATATTGTTGCATTAGAGTTGAAAAAGAAGTTTCCAAATTTAAAATGGATAGCTGATATGCGTGATGAGATGAGTCAAGGATTAGGTTTAAATTTTAAGCTTAAAGAGAAGTATGTAAAGCTTGAAAATGAAATTTTTACTTATGCAAACGCAGTTACTTCTGTCTCAAAACCACTTGTTAATGAGTTCCAATCTTTGAGTAATAATAAAGGTATAATTTTTCGTGAAATTCGTAATGGTTATGATTTTGCACTAGAAGAGATAAAAAATGATAATGCTGCGTTTACTATAACATATATGGGAAATTTTTATGGACAAAGAAATCCTGTCAATTTTTTAACTGCATTACATAATCTTCTTCAAAAAGATAGTGCTAAAAAAGTTTTTGTGCAACTTGTTGGTGTGAAAACACACTTTGAAATTCCTGAGTTATTACAAGAGAGGGTTTCTGTTATTGCTTATGTTAAACACTCCGAAGCGATTGGTATTATGAAAAAGAGTGATGCTCTTTTGCTTATTCATCCTGCAAATGGTCGAAAGGGTGTGTTTACGGGCAAACTCTTTGAGTATCTTGCAGCTTTAAAGCCGATTATCGCGCTTGTTGATGAGGAGGATGTAGCAGCAAAACTTATACGCGATGCAAATGCAGGCTATATTTCAGATAATGCAAATATAGAAAAAATCGAGATGATTTTAGAAGAGGCGTACCTAGAGTGGAAAGCGAAGCGAAAACGAGAGTTTAATATAGATATAATAAAAAAACACCATCGTAGGGCACAGGCGAAACGATTGGAATATTTGATAGATGAGATTTGTGATGAAAGATAAATACCTAATCTTAGCAGATGGAAAAAGCCCGCATACTTTTAAATGGGTGAAAGAACTTTACAACTACTTTGACCTATCTTTAATAACGCTCAATGGGTATGATGAACAGCTGTTGCAGTATATTGATAAAGAGCAAATATATGTGCTCAATGAGAGTGTAAACGCAGAGGGTGGGAACTTTAAACTACTTCTAAAATATTTTGAGATAAAAAAGATTGTGAATGCTTTGCAACCGAAATACATTAATGCCCATTACGTTTCAAGCTATGGTGTTTTAGCTGCACTCGTCAAGAGAAATAATCTACAGCTAAAATTGATACAATCAGCATGGGGAAGTGATATTTTAGTGACACCTTTTGAGAGTCGAATTAAAAGAGTGTCTATAAAATTTGCCCTGCAGTATGCAGACTTGATTACTTCTGACTCTTTTTATATGAGTGATAAAATCATTGAAATAAGTGCTACTGAAGCAATAGAGACTTTTGCTTTTGGACTTGAGAACGTAGTGAGGGATGAAGATACTGTTAAAGATGAAAATCTTATATTTTCAAATAGAGCACTTAGTGAAAATTATAATATAGATACGATTATTCAATGGTTTGCAGGGCTTAAGAATCGAGACTTAAAACTAGTTATTGCAAATGATGGTGTACAGAGAAAAGAGCTCGAAGAGTTGTGTAGCTCTCTTAATATTGCACAGCAAGTGAAGTTTGTCGGCTTCTTGAAAAAAGATGAACAAGATGCATTGTATAAAAAAGCAAAGTATTATATTTCTATTCCGCGTTCGGATTCAACTGCTGTCTCTTTACTTGAAGCGATGGCATTTGGATGTTATCCTATTGTCTCAAATCTATCCGCAAATAGGGAGTGGATTTTAGATGAATGTAATGGAAGTTTTTTTGTTGAAGAAATGCCATTACCTGTAGTTGAAGAGAATGTAAGCAGTATTAATAAAAAAATTATTAATAAAAAAGCGATTTTTTCAAAAAGCATAAAAAAATATATAAACAGGCTTGAAGAGATATGAAAATTCTAACAATACTAGGCGCAAGACCTCAGTTCATAAAAGCAGGAAGTGTAAGCCGTGAAATAGCTAAACGCAGTGAAATCCAAGAGACAATAGTCCATACAGGACAACACTACGACGCAAATATGAGTGATATATTCTTTGATGAGATGAAAATTCCTAAGCCTGATTACTTCCTTGGTATTGGTGGCAAAAGCCACGGTGCAATGACAGGACAGATGATAGAGAAGATAGAAGAGGTATGCCTCAAAGAGAAACCTGACTGGGTGATGGTCTATGGTGATACAAACTCTACACTTGCCGGTGCAATAGTTGCAAGTAAACTGCATATAAAACTCGCACACATCGAAGCAGGTCTTCGAAGCTTTAATATGAAGATGCCAGAAGAGGTAAACAGAATACTCACAGATAGAGTAAGTCAAATACTCTTTTGCCCAACAGATACAGCAGTAGAGAACTTGAAAAATGAAGGCTATGATAATCTTGATGTAAAAGTAATAAAGTCAGGTGATGTTATGCAAGATGGAGCTATTTTTTATAAAAGTCTAGCACAAAAACTATCATGTGATATTCAAGATAACTTTATACTCTGTACAATCCATAGAGCAGAAAATACAGATGATGCAACAAGACTGAAAAATATCTTCAAAGCACTAAATGAAATAGCTAAAGAGACACAAATCATCTTACCATTACACCCAAGAACAAAAAAGATAATAGACGAACTGCAAATAGATACAAAAAACTTGACAATTATTGACCCTGTAGGATACTTAGAGATGGTATGGCTTATAGATAACTGCTCTCTTGTTATGACAGATAGCGGAGGACTCCAAAAAGAGGCATATTTCTTCCAAAAACAGTGCATAACACTCAGAGATGAGACAGAGTGGGTGGAACTTGTAGAGAATGGTTTTAACACACTTGTGGGGGCTGATTATGAGAAAATACTCAAAGCATATCAGACAAGCACTGCGTTTAGATCTAAAGAGTTAGACCTTTATGGTAGTGGTAGGGCGAGTCAAAAGATTATAAGTGAATTATTAGTATATGAACTCTAAAAATATCTGGATTATTAACGAGTATGCAGGCTCGCCTTATCATGGAATGGAGTTTCGACATTATTATCTGGGTAAAGAGCTTGTAAAACTGGGCAATAGAGTTACGGTTGTAAGCTCTTCATACTCCCATCTTTTTAAAAATCTTCCAAAAGAAAAAAGAGAAAATATTGATGGTGTAGATTATCTGTGGCTGGGGACTTTTGATTATGGTGAGTCACATGACAAACGCAGGGTATTAAAGTGGTTTTTGTTTATGTTTAAAGTTTTTTTTCTCCCCTTTAGCTTGCAAAAACCTGATGTAATCATTGTCTCACCAATGGCACCATTTCCTATTTTACCGGCATATTTTCTTTCAAAATTTTATGGTGCAGAGTTGATTTATGAAGTGAAAGACATTTGGCCGCTTAGTCTTATAGAGTTGGGAAGATTTGCTCCTACGCATCCTTTTATTCGTTTAATGTCATGGTTTGAAAAATTTGCACTCAAAAAATCTGATATTATTGTTTCAAACCTCCAAAATTATGGTGAACATATGAAAAATGATGTTGGCATAAAGAGAGATTTTGAATGGATTAGTAATGGTGTAGATTTGGATGAGATAGCACAAACCGAACCACTTAGCTCTGAGTTACAAAACAAAATACCAAAAGATAAATTTATAGTCGGCTATACGGGTACTGTAGGTGTGGCAAATGCACTTGATAGTTTTTGTGAAGCTGCAAAAATTCTAGAAAATAATAGAGAAATTTTATTTGTCATTGTTGGAGATGGACAGGAAAAAGAGAAGTTGGTGTCACGTTATGAAAAGTTGGGTAATATACTCTTTATAGAATCAATTCCAAAGAAACAGGTGCAGAGTATGTTGTCTCTCTTTGATGCCTGTTATATAGGTTTGAAAAGAGAGAATCTTTTTAAGTACGGAGTCTCACCAAACAAACTTTACGACTATATGTATAGTGCGAAGCCTGTTCTTTATGCAATTGATTCGGGTGAAAATAACATCGTAAAAACTGCTGAGTGCGGAGTAAGTGTAGAGGCTGAAAACCCAGAGGCAATTGCACAAGGAATTGAAAAACTCTATAAAATGGGTAAAAAAAGAGAAGAGCTTGGTAAAAATGCAAAAGCGTATATCTTGGAGCATTTTACTTATGATAAACTTGCACAAAAATATCAAAAATTAATGGAGAAATAAGAGAATGAGAGAAATTTTTAAAAAATATGATGTCTATTTTTATATGTTGTTTGCATATATCTTTAGTATAGCATGTAGATATATTTGGGTATACCAGTTTAATGGATATGCGCCATTTCACTGGCATGGTCAATTGATGATAAATACAAATGATGGTTACTATTTCGCTACAGTCGTTAAACACTTACTTTATGGAACAAATCCAGACAATCAACTCCTCCAAACAGCGATAGATACATACCCTGGAACAGTATATAGTGTCTACTACCTTACAAAATTTTTACCATTTTCACTTGATACTATCATTCTCTATATGCCTGCGTTTGTATCGAGTCTTATTGTTATTCCCATCATCCTGATTATGCGACTCTATAAGCTTACTTTCGTTGGTTTTTTGGCTGCACTTTTAGCGTCAATTACATGGAGTTTTTATAACCGTACTATGACAGGATATTTCGATACAGATATGTTTGCTTTGGTCTTTCCTGTCTTTATTTTATATTATGTGATGAAATTTGTTAAAGATGATAAGCTCTTGACAATGCTTATTGCTTCTATTATTACTGCATTTTATGTTGTTTTTTACCCTCAAGGGTATGCGGCAATAAGTGCAATCTTTGTTACATTCATTGTTTATGGGCTTGTATTTGTCAAAGATAAAAAACAGTTTTATCTCTCTTTAGTATTTATGAGTATTGCTCTTATTAAAATTATGTTAGTGTTAAAACTTCTCCTACTCGTTGTGTCTTATTTTGCATCACAACAGGAGCTCATTAAAAAAGATAAAAATCCTCTTTATATTGCCATTGCATCTGTGCTTTTCTTTATATTAGCAGGAGATGGTTATGGGCTTATTATGTCTAAAATTGGTTGGTATACAAAAACAGGTACAGATGCCGGGGTTCTTCACTTTTATGATGTTGCTCAAACCATTCGAGAGGCGGGAAAAATTTCTTTTGACACTTTTGCAAATAGAATTTCGGGCTCTGTTGTTAGTTTTATCATTGCACTTGCAGGTTATATACTCCTAGTATTTAAGAAAAAAGAGTTTTTACTCTTTATTCCATTGATTGGAATTGGGTTTTTCGCATATATTGGTGGTCTTAGATTTACTGTGTATGCTATTCCTGCCATGGCAATTGGTGCAGTATATTTGGCTTATTTCATAATTGAGAGAATTGTTGCAAAAGATAAAGCAAAATATGCTCTTCTTACTTTAGCAACAGTAGCGTTTTTATATCCAAATATTAGGCATATTATTGCGTATAAAGTACCTACTGTTTTTAATCAAGAAGAGGTAAAAATTCTTGATAAACTTAAAAATATTGCTACCCCAAAAGATTATACATTAACATGGTGGGATTATGGTTACCCTATTTGGTACTATTCAGATACAAATACACTTATAGATGGTGGAAAACACCATGCAGATAATTTTATTATTTCTCAGATACTTACGACAGATTCCCAGATGCAAGCAGCTAATTTGGCAAGAACATCTGTTAAAAAATATGTGAAAAAGCAGCTTGCTTATACACCAGTGGCAGATTATATTTTTGAGCACAACGGGACTGCTTTGGATGCAAATGATGTGCTAGATGAGATGAGATTAGGTGATTATAAACTTCCTAAAAAAACCAGAGATATATATTTGTATTTACCAAATAGAATGTTAAATATTTTTCCAACTGTGGCAGTATTTTCTAATCTTGACTTAAATACAGGAAATAAAGAAGCAAACCATTTCTTTTTTGTGTCTCGAAATTTTAAACAAGTTGGTAATAAACTCATGCTTGGACATGGTGTGAGTTTTTTAAATAATACGGGTGAATTGCTACTGGGTAATCGAAAAATACCTATAAAACATTTTTCTGTTGTAAGCTATAATAAACAAGGGAAACTCCAAAAACAAGACCAAATTCTTGACTATAATTCGCGACTGAATATGATATATATGAAAAGTTATAATACAATTTTAGTCTTGGATGATAAAATGTATAATTCTGTTTTTATACAGCTTTTTGTATTTGAAAATTATAATCATGAGCTTTTTGAGCCAGTCATTTTAAACCCTTTAGTTAAAATTTATAAACTTAAGAGATAAATAATGCAGATACCATTTCATCGCACTCATACTACAGATGAAGAGATAAACGCAGCGATAGAGGCTATAAAGTCTGGCTGGGTGACTATGGGTCCAAAAACAGTTGCGTTTGAAAAAGAGTTTAAAGCCTACATCGGCTCACAAGAAGCAGTGAGCGTAAACTCCGCTACAGCAGCACTCCATTTGGCACTCAAGGCCATTGGACTGCAGCGAGATGATGAGGTCATAGTGCCTACAAACACTTTTGTGGCAACCGCTGAGGTTGTGACCTATTTTGATGCTACACCTGTGCTATGCGACATCGAAGAAGATACACACAACATTGATGTTTCAAAAATAGAAGAGCTTATAACTGAGAAGACACGTGCCATTATTCCCGTACACTTTGCAGGGCAGCCTTGTGATATGGATGAGATCTATGAAATTGCTCAAAAGCATAACCTTAAAGTAATAGAAGATGCCGCACATGCGATTCCTAGTAGCTATAAAGGTGTAAAAATAGGTAACTTAGAAAAAAGTGACGTTACTTGTTTTAGCTTTTATGCAACAAAGACACTCTCTACAGGTGAGGGTGGTATGGCGACAACGAACAATGCCAAATATGCAAAAAATATGCGCATCAATAGACTTCACGGTATCAGCCGTGATGCGTGGGATAGATACACTACTAAAGGCGCATGGTATTATGAAATAGTGGACAATGGTTGTAAGTATAATACTACAGACATAAACGCAGCTATAGGGATGGTACAACTGAAAAAGCAGGAGATGTTACGCGAAAAACGTGCAAAAATTGCCCAGACGTATAACACTGCGTTTAGAGATAACAAAAATATTACACTTCCCTTTGTAAAAGATGACAGAGAGAGCTCTTGGCATCTATATGTCATAAAAATTGCAAACAGAGATGAGGTGATAGAGAAGCTCAAAGAGCGTGGAGTAGGGTGTAGTGTTCATTTCATCCCTATCCATAAACACCCGTACTACAAAGAGCATTATGCGTATGAAAACGCGGCATATCCAGTAGCAAATGAAGTTTTTGAACGCTCTTTGTCTTTGCCTATCTATCCTGATATGCTTGATGAAGAGGTGGCGTATGTGATAGAACAGGTAAGTGAGCTTGTCGGTTGATGTATAGATTGTATTTGAAAAGAGTTTTTGATTTTATTGCTGCGTTTATCGGGCTGCTACTTCTCTCTCCAATCTTACTAGTCATTGCATTATGGATAAAGTTTAGTTCCAAAGGGCCGCTTTTTTATACTCAAAAGCGTGTAGGAAAAGATTTTAAAGAGTTTGATATTTATAAGTTTCGTTCGATGGTTGTTAATGCCGATAAAATAGGTCCAAGCGTGACAAGTGGTGATGATTCTCGCATTACAGAGGTCGGGAAGTTTATACGAAAAACGAAGATAGATGAACTTCCTCAATTGTTTAATGTGCTGAAAGGAGATATGTCTCTTGTAGGACCTCGCCCAGAAGTGATGCAATTTGTTGCTAAAAAACGAGATGAATACAAAAAAGTACTCAGTGTGAGACCGGGCATTACAGACAATGCCGCTATAGAGTTTCGTGATGAAGAGACGATTATGAACGCTTATGAGGACAAAGAGAGGGCATATCTTGAGATTATCTTGCCGCAGAAGATAAAACTTTACTATAATTATATTGATAATATTTCATTTACAAATGATATAAAACTACTCTTGCATACATTAAAGGTAATCTAATTGAACTTTTTAACTCCAACAAATACAAAGCGTACACTCTTTTTTATTCTTTTAGATTTTATTGCTATTAGTGTTGCAACTTATATCGCATTTTTATTGCGCTTTGATTTTATAATAGAAAAACAGTATATTGATGATGTTTATAAGACCTTTATAATCTTAGGTATTATGAGAATAGGTTTATTCTATATTTTAGATATCTATCAAATATCATGGCGTTATTTTAGTTTTAAAGATCAAGTTCAAATAACATACGTACTGCTAAGTTCAACTCTTTTATTTACAGCTTTAGTATATCTCTTTAGAGGAAGTTTTTTTGCTGGTTATCCTCGATCTGTTATTCCAATAGAATTTTTATTAAGTTTTTTATTTATCCTCTCATCACGAGTGAGTAAAAGATTTTTTTTAGAGGTTTATTCTAAACATTCTCTTGGTAAGCCAACTCTCATCGTTGCATCCCCTCAAAGGGCAGAAGAGATAACAAGAAAACTTTTAAAATCAGATCATGATTATTGGCCTGTTGTGATTTGGGATGATATGACTGCTGGTATTAAAATTAATGGAGTAAGGGTTAAGCGCTATGCAGAGATAATGGAATTTCATCAGGGATTACAAAGTGTCATTATTTCAGATGAATTTGCTGTTAAAGATTTTTATGAGAAAATCAAGAAATTAAATATTAATGAAATCAAAATCTTTAATACTAATAGTGATTATGGAAAAAATAGTCTCGTAAATTTATCAGTTGAAGATTTGCTTGCTCGTCACCCTAAAGATTTAGATAAAGAGACTATTGAAAATTTTATAAAAGATAAAGTCATTTTAGTGACTGGTGCGGGTGGAAGTATAGGAAGTGAGATTTGTCGTCAGTGTGAAAAATATGGTGTGAAAAAATTGATATTACTTGACCATAGTGAATTTAATCTTTACAGTATAGAGCAAGAGATAAAAAATGTGCCAACAGCAGCTGTAATGGAAAATATACGTGATTTAGAATTGCTAAATAAAACTTTTGAAAAGTATAAACCAGAGATTGTTATTCACGCAGCAGCATATAAACATGTGCCTCTTGTTGAAGCCAATGTAACAGAAGCTATTTTGAACAATGTAGTAGGTACAAAAAATGTCATTGATATGTCCATAAAACATGGTGCTGACAAGTTTGTAATGATTTCAACAGATAAAGCAGTTCGTCCAACAAATGTAATGGGTGCAACAAAGCGAATTTGTGAACTTTATGCTCAAAATTCCAATGGTCTTGGTACAGATATAGTAGCCGTACGTTTTGGAAATGTACTTGCTTCAAGCGGAAGTGTAATTC
The DNA here is from genome assembly GCF_026991475.1 of Sulfurimonas sp. Classification (GTDB taxonomy): domain Bacteria; phylum Campylobacterota; class Campylobacteria; order Campylobacterales; family Sulfurimonadaceae; genus Sulfurimonas. Next base: position 26,499 of record NZ_JALXBK010000017.1, read on the forward strand.
CAAAATTTAAAGATCAAATAGATAAAGGAAAGAATGTTACGGTAACACATCCTGATATTACAAGGTACT
>NZ_JALXBK010000018.1 GCF_026991475.1 Sulfurimonas sp.
GTACTTGCCATATAACTTACAAAATAAAAAGCATCAAAGAAAGTCATTTGATATGGTTTACCATGGTCTGTAGTACCGGGAATCAACACTAATCCAAGTATAGAGATAGCAAATGTTATAATAATTACAAAGAAAGGAATTCTTAATCGCTTAAGAACTATCCAAATTATCTGCTCATTCATAGTTTTTATCTATCTTTTTGATTTAATTGTATCGCCGATAAATAAAATAACAGAGACTGAATTTGCTAAAAGTGCGCCACCGGAAAGAGAGACTATAGCTGTTGTAGCTTCAACACCAATATTTTTTGCAACATACTCTGCAAATGCCCAAACAGTTGCAGAGGCAATAAGTTGAATATCGGCAACAAGACTAGTGGCAAGTAAAACAGCTCCAAGCTGTGTTCTATCACCCAATTTCAATACAGTAGCAATTAAATTGACAATAATTGCTGCAAAAAGCTCATAGGCACTATGCTCTATAAGTTGTGTTGGATCTCCGTAGAAAAAACCAAAGTTAAGTGTCATAGCAAGAGTAAAGAATAACCCTGAAATAATCTTATACATATTCATAATTAAAAACTCCAAAAATAATGTTTAGTATTATACTTTATTTATAATATAAATATATATAATTTAAGTCATACTAATGAATTATTTAGGTACTTCACTATAAAATAAGGCTATTAAATTAAAATAAAGTACAATTATGAAATATCCTTATGAAAATCTAGACACTTTTACACTACCTAATCTCTTAGACCGTTCAATCGAACTTTACCAAGACAAAAAAGTTCTTTCCAAAGTTGACCAAGAACCTATGACCTATAATGAATTAGCATATAATGTGCATAATATAATTCAAATACTAAAAAACAATGGTGTAAGAAAAGGTGATAAAGTAGCGCTACTAAGTGAAAATATGCCAAATTGGGCAATAGCTTACTTTAGTGTTACTTATTTTGGTGGAGTCATTGTTCCCATTCTGCCCGATTTTCATCCTGCTGATGTACAACACATTATACGCCACTCTGAAGCAAAGGCCGTCTTTGTTTCAAAAAAATATTTTCAAACAATAGAAGAGCTAGAAGACTCAAATATGAAGTTTGTTATTCAACTTGATGATTTAACAATAATAGATGAATTGACAAACCATACATATATTTCAAAACTAAAACAGCGAATTGCCTCAAAAGAGCTTCCTAAACCAGATGAAGATGATATGGCAGCCCTCCTTTATACTTCTGGTACAACAGGGCATTCAAAAGGTGTTATGCTCTCACATAAAAATCTTGTTACAAACGCGATGAGTGCCTATAAAAATGTTCATATTGTTCCTGAAGATACCTTTTTATCTATCTTACCACTTGCACATACCCTAGAGTGTACAGTAGGGATGATAGTGCCTATCCTTCATGGTGCTAATGTTGTTTACATTGATAAAGTACCAACACCAAATGTTTTAGTAAAAGCATTTGCAAGTGTCAAACCTACGATGATGCTTAGCGTTCCGCTTATTATTGAAAAAATTTACAAAAATAAAATCTTGCCTAAATTTACAGGCTCATTTATTATGCGTACACTATACTCTATTCCTTTTACAAGAAGACAACTTAATAAAATTGCAGGAAAAAAACTCATAGAGACTTTTGGTGGTCGTATTAAATTTTTTGGTATAGGAGGAGCAGCACTTCCTAAATATGTCGAAAGATTTCTTAAAGAGGCAGAGTTTCCTTACATAGTAGGATATGGACTTACTGAGACTTCACCTCTTATTGCAGGAGGAAGACTCGGTATGCCCATCAAAATCGGTTCTACTGGTCTGCCTATGGCTGGCGTTGATGTAAAAATAAAAGATGCAAATCCCATAAATGGAGAGGGAGAAATAGTAGTCAAATCACCTAGTGTAATGTTAGGATACTATAAAGATGATAAACAGACTGAAGAAGTTCTTCAAGATGGCTGGTTTTACACAGGTGATTTAGGTTATCTTGATGATGACGGTTATCTCTTCATTAGTGGCAGAAGTAAAAATGTCATTATTGGTTCGGGTGGAGAAAATATTTATCCTGAACAGCTTGAGGGAATTATTAATCAAAATAAAGCTGTACTAGACTCTTTAGTTATGGAAAAAGATGCAAAACTCATCGCAAGAATTCACCTAGACTATGAACTTATTGATAAAATGTTTAAAGCAAACAATACACCAGAAGCAGAGGTAAAACAAAGAATAGAGGAGTATCTTGAAGAGATGCGAATAGAGGTAAATGGACAAGTGGCATCATTTGCAAAAATCCAAAAATTTATAGAACAGATTGAACCATTTGTAAAAACTCCAACGAAAAAGATTAAGCGTTACCTCTATAAAGAGTAGGA
>NZ_JALXBK010000019.1 GCF_026991475.1 Sulfurimonas sp.
AGTAAAAATTTCTTTGTCTGCTCCAACTCATCCGCGGTAACACCCTCTTTTACAAACTTGGCTATGACATCTTTTACAGTCTTTTTTGCTTCATCCATAGTATCAAGTTTTGTTTGCAAATAACCTGTTAGGTAAGAGCTCGATTTACTCACATGCACTCTTGCATAAGCCGAATATGCAAGTCCGCGTTTTACGCGTATCTCTTCCATCAAACGACTACCAAATCCACCAGCACCAAGAATGAAAGTCGCTACTTTTGCTTTGTAGTAATCTTCATCATCTACAGCCATATTGTATGGTGAACCAAAGTAAATATATGCTTGTTTTGTGTCTCGTTTTAAGATGCTTGTCTGCGCTTTTGCACTTACATTGTAATGAGGAAGTGGTTCGCTTTCTCCTTTTGGCAGGAGTTTAAGAATTTTTTTGACTTTTTTCTTCACATCTGCCAAATCAACATCACCACCTACAACAACAATAGCCCGAGAGATAACAAGATGTTTTTTCACAAATCCCTCTACATCTTTGAGTGTAATCGTTGCTACACTTTTAGCTGTTCCTGCACTAGGATTTGCCAAAGGTGTGTTTGGAAATAGTAATTTTTTTAACTCATTTGATGCGACATAGTCATAGTCATTCTCTTTTTTACTCAAAGCTCCAATGGTCATCGTTTTTACTTTACTCAAAGCTGCATCAGAGTAGTTTGGATCTTTTAACAATTCACTCAAATACTTTACAGAGTTTGCAAATTCATCATTAAGTGAACTCATTTCAAGCACGAATGTCTCTGTTCCAGTATGTGCAGATATATGAATAGCACGAGATTCTAACTTATCTGCAAAGCCATTAGAACTTAATTTCTTTGTGCCTTCATTTAAAATCTTCGCTGAAAATTTTGCAAGTCCTGGAATTTTTTTATCTGTAATGCTTCCGCTGTTTGTAAAGACTATTTGTGTATTTACAAGAGGAAGTCTTGTATCTTTTTCAAAAATAAGAGGAACTTTGATGCCCTCAACTTCGATGCTATCTATTTTCGCTGCCATTAAAATCTGTCCTATTATTAAAAGTATAAAAACTATTTTTTTCATTATTTACTCAAATATCTCTAAAGTCTCATACGCTGTATTGCGTACTGCTGGTGTTTCACCTATATCTTTTATGAGGTCTATCATCTCATCTTTTGCCATACTAAACGCAGCGCCTGCAGAGCTTACAACATTCTCTTCCATCATCGTACTACCTAAATCATTTGCACCAAAATGCAGTGCCATCTGCCCAATGTAAGGCCCTTGGGTAACCCACGAGCTTTGAATATTTGGTACATTGTCAAGATAGAGTCTTGCCACAGCCAACAAACGCAGGTAACGGTTTGATGATGGCTTCTCCATATCTGGAATTTGTGCCAAAAGCTCTGTATTTTTACCTTGAAAGCTCCACATAATGAAGGCTCTAAAACCACCTGTTTCATCTTGAAGATTTCGTATCATATCAAAATGTTCTATAATGTCTTCATCACTCTCAACTGTTCCATACATCATAGTTGCAGTTGATTTTATGCCTAGTTTATGAGCTTTACGGTGAATATCTACCCACACATCCGAGTCAATCTTTTTTGGTGCAATGATGTCACGTACTTTATCTGAGAGTATCTCCGCACCAGCTCCAGGGATGGAAGCCAAACCTTTTGCTTTAAGACGCTCAAGCACTTCTTCAACCGATATACGAGAAACTTTAGCGATAAAATCAATCTCAATAGAGCTAAACCCATGAATGGTAATTGTCGGATATTTTTGATGAATATGCTCCACTAAATCCTCATACCACTCAATTTTAAGTTTTGGATGTACACCACCTTGAAAGAGTATTTGCGTACCACCAATTCCCAAAAGTTCATCTATTTTTGCATCTATTTCATCAAAGGTAAGTACATAAGCATCTGCATCTTTTTCATGACGATAAAATGCACAAAACTTACAATCGACCCAACAAATGTTAGTGTAGTTGATATTTCTGTCAATTACAAAAGTTGTAATTCCTTTTGGATGGAGCTCTTTTTTACGAGCCGTAGCCATTTTTCCAAGTGTTATTAAGTCTGCATTTTTGATTAAATCTAGTGCTTCTTCTTTTGTTAGTCTATTTTGCATTGTCCTGCTTTATCCGTAATTTTATCTAGTGCTTTATTCATCTTTTTTATTTTTTTAGCTGCGTTTAGCAGATGATGATTTGCCAGCCATGCGCCATCTCTATATGCCATTTTCACTTTGTCATCTGTGTCACGATAGACCAAGATACGAAGCGGCAAATCGAGTCCTACTGTCATATCTTGTTGCATTAAAGCGGTACCAAGTTTTGCATTTCCAAAAATGACCATTTTTGCTTCATTAAGCTTCATACCTACTGCGTTTGCATTGCCACTGTGGTTGATAACAGCAAAAACATGAAGTCCTTTTTTAGAAACTAAATTTTTAATGTGCCCTACAGTAGCATTTACACTGCAGTGACTCTCTTTTACAATAATATCGTTTGCAAAAAGGGAGAGTGTAAACGCAGCAATAAGTAGTATTTTTTTCACTATTTCCATCCTCTGTTTCTTGAACTTATTGATCTCTTTTTAAAGAAAATTCTATAAAGAACATAGAGTATAATCCATACTACAAAAATACCACCTAAAACCTGTAGCCAAGCTCCAAGATTTAATATTTTATTTAAAATTGAGTTATGCTCTTTTTTATCTATCTGCACATTAGCCATCTCTGCAATGTGCGTCATAGCAGAAACTGCTAAATTTCCTTTTGGAATATCTTTATGACACGAGAGACAAACACCTCGTCTGTCAAGTTTACTACGTTGCTCATTTGAGAGTGCGCCTGCCAAGTTCCAGTGATTATCTACCGTTTGTAAAAGTGTACCGTTTTCATCCACAAAACGGCTCCAATCTATTCCAAAATTATCAATTTTTGGCTTTTGAATTTTAAACTTTTTAGGTATCATTCTTCCATCAGCAGTTTTAAGACCTACATCCCACTCCTGCGTTTGATTGCCAAAAATCTTACCACCCTCGATGCCATAACCCATAGCTTGTGGATTTGTATGACAACTCTCACAACTTCTTGCCTCTTTTTGAACAGTGTGTGAATGCACCGCTGCCATTACAATTCCAGGTAATTTTTTCTTTGAATTTGGATGTTTATAATCTGGCATCATATATACATGGTTTTGCTGTACGGCTTTGCCATCTTTACCTATAACGGTAATGACCACCTGACACCCTGGCATAGCAGGAGAGATACGCCCTTCACCATTTTGCACAAGCGGTGGATTTTCCCAACGCAGATAACTTCGTGTCTCTGTTACTTTTCCTGCAATAAGATGTTTTCTTAAAGTACCTCGCATCTCTGCTGTTGTACCGTGCAGGTCATGATCATGTGCAGAAGCGAGCCAATCTGTACTTTTTTGCCCTTTAGAGTAGTCAATTTTCACATGACAACCATAACACTGCGGCACCCAAGTATCATGACAGGTATAGCACTCCATTTTATCATTATGCGCAGAAATTTCATCCATGGCAACTAAGCCTTTTTTAGAAATTTTCTCCTCTGCTTTGAGCTTTTTAAGTGGCTCAAGTTTCAAATCTTTTCCACTAGCAAGATGCACTATGACATCATTGCCTTGACGCACAACATTTTTGTAAGCATTTCCTCTCGCTGTTATAAGGTAACCATCTTGTGGTTTATAATGTGTACCTTTCATAAGGTATTTGGCTAAAGTTTTACTTACACCACGCCCTTTTCCTGTTGCAGGTTTTGTGGCAAACTCATCACCATATCCAAGTGGCAATTCCCATGGATATTTTTTTGTTGTTCCATGACAATCTTGACACTCTATTTCAACAGGTGCGAGTGTCGCTCCACTTATGAAGCCATCCCCATGCAGATCACGCGTCGTATGACAATCTTGACAAAGCATGCCATATTTTCTATGCACATCCTCTTTGAGGTGAATATAGTGTTTTGTATGAAGTTTAGGCTGTGCATTTCCTTTACTATCGTAAGTGGGAGAGTAATTTGTCTCCATCAATCCCTCATAACTCACACCAATTCTTTTACCACGATTATGACAAGTAGAGCATGTTTTTGTTGGAATACCCGTATAATTTATATCATCAACATGCACAACAGAATCTCTTGAGGATTGTATCTCATGTACAAGAAGATGTCCTTTTTGATTATGAGGAATTGTTTTATCATTTCCTTCATAAAAACCACTGTTTGAGTAAGGAATATGACAAGATGCACACCCTATACCTCGGTAATCTCCACGCTTTTGACGCCCTTTTCCACCAGTATGACAACGAAGACATTGATTTCTTAAGTATGTGTAGGCTGCAAGTTCAGGATGTGCTGTTGCTTCTTCGGCAGTCGGTGCACGTGGAATTTGTTTATTGGCTTTGGGATAAACTTGAGGGTTGAGTTTTGCTAACTTTTGCATATACTCTTGGTAAATTTTTGTTCCAAGTCTAGCATGAGGATCTGATGGATTTTTCGCATCATAGTTCGCCATATTATGCTCGTAACCTTCTAAGCCACCAAAGCTGTAGAGAACACCATGAATTTTTCCCTGCTCTGTCATCATAAGGTTGTTAAACTGTGCTTCAACCTGTTCTTTATGACACATACCACAAGTGTTTTGATTTATCCATGGACTCCCAGGTGCAGGATAAAACTCTTTTGGACCTTCATGATTTAAAAAGTAAGGTAATGTCCCTTTATGCGCCTTATTTTTATGTTTAGTTGCAGGATTTCCACCATGACAGATAATACAACTATTTTTCGCATACCCCGCCTCAGCCGCTTTTTTCGCTATTGCTTTTGCCATTCCTGTATGAGGCTCGCGTATATGCTCAATACCACCATGACATACAAGACAATTATTTGTCTTCGTAAAATCTGTTTTAGCAGACAAATAACTTGTAAAAAAAAGTGCTAAGAGCAGAAATATTTTCATAAAATCTACTTTTTATCTTTAGCTATTGCGTCTAAAACACCATTGATGAACTTAGGAGACTGCTCCGTTCCAAATGCCTTTGTAATCTCTACCGCTTCATTAATAACCACAGCAGAATCAAGTTCTGAAAAGAGAATTTCATAGGCCGCTAAACGTAGCGTTGCTCTCTCAATAGCACCCAAACGCTCAAAGTCCCAATCTTTAAGATGCGTAATGATGGCTTTGTCCACCGCTTCAAGATGATCCATCACACCTTCATACAAAGTGAGTGCAAAATCTTTTTGTTTGTTACGGATCTTCTTCTCTTCGAGTATCTCACTAGAGTGCTCAGATGTATTTCCATTGCCTAAATCGTACGCATAAAGCAGACTTACTACTGCCATTCTTGCTTGTTGTCTAGTTGCCATTACAGTGCCTCATACAGATCGAGCATTTCAATAACAACACCCATAGCTTCAAAACCTTTGTTTCCAGCTTTTGTTCCTGCACGCTCTATTGCCTGCTCAATTGTATCTGTTGTCAAAAGTCCAAACGCTACTGGTTTTTGGTACTTCAGACTCATTGAAGATATACCTTTTGTAGCCTCAGCTGCTACATAATCAAAGTGTGGAGTGCTACCACGAATAACCGCACCCAAAGCACAAATAGCATCATATTTACCACTTGCTAAAAGTTGATCAACAATCATAGGAAGCTCAAACGCCCCAGGCACTAAAACATGTGTTAAATCCTCTGAATTACCACCATGACGGTCAAATGCGTCTTTTGCACCCTCTACAAGTCTGTCAACTATAAAGTGATTCCATCTTGTGCTTACTATTGCAATTTTTTTGCCATTTATTACGCGTAATTTACCTTCAATTAAGTTCATTTTTTTCCTTTTTATTTAATTTCTTGAATTTTTTTAATTTTTGTCACTAGATTTTCTAACTCATCTAATTTTACCATATTTGGTCCATCAGAGAGTGCGATGCTTGGGTCAAAATGCGTCTCAAAAAAGAAACCATCGACACCCACTGCTGCTGCAGCGCTTGCAAGGTAAGGTACCATTGAGCTGTCTCCGCCTGTTTTGCCACCAAGCGCACCCGGCATCTGCACAGAGTGTGTCGCATCAAAAATGACCGGTGCAAAATTTCTCATAATGACTAGTGATCGCATATCTACAACAATGTTTCCATAGCCAAAAGAACTACCTCTCTCAGTTAAATAGACACCATGCTTTTGTGCATTTTCATAGCTTACTTCATCGCACCCACGTGTTTTGAGCACTTTCATTACCGAGTACTGCATATCTGGTGGGTTGATAAACTGCCCTTTTTTGATGTTGACCTCTTTGTCTGTCCTTGCACATGCTACAAGCAGATCTGTCTGACGGCATAAAAATGCAGGAATTTGAAGCATATCGACTACTTTAGCTACTGCGTTTACCTGTGCACTCTCATGTACATCAGTCACTACTTTGTAACCAAAGTCATCTTTTACTTTTTGCAAAATACGCAGCCCCTCTTCCATTCCCAGCCCACGAAATGAGTCTAAAGAAGTTCTATTTGCTTTGTCAAAACTTGCTTTAAAGTAAAAGTCTATCGCAGTGTCGTTTTCATATTTTTCTAACTCTTTTGCTATCTTAAAAATATTCTCTTCACTCTCAATAACACAAGGTCCTGCTAAAAGTTTCATAATTTTTTGCCTATTTATAAAATTTATTATATAATACCAGCATAGCAAAGAGGGTTAAACCCTCTTTAGCTCCAAGCTGACTTTAAGTCGCCAAACTATGAAAGTCAGCTTGAGGTGAAACTTTTTCATAAGTTTCTCCTTGTGCTGGTATTGTGCCCTGGCAAATTATATTTGTCAGGAGCATTCGCATTATAACAAAAACTTCCTAATTCTTACTTATCACGTGCCACCATGATTCCCGCAAATACAATCAAAATTATACCTAAAGAGCTCATCAAAGATGGTAAAGCATCTCCAAGCATTAAGCCCACTAAAATTGAAAACAAAATGTTAGTATAACTCACTGCTCCCACTATGCCTGCTTTTGTTTCACCATAGGCTTTTGTCATCAAGACTTGAGAGAGTGTTGCAAAGAGTCCCATGGCTATGACATAAAACCAGACGATGCCATGAGGCAGTACAAAATCACCCAACATAAAGTCTAATTCAGGTGCGTGAATATAGGGAGAAATCATAAACAGAAACACTGGGCCAATGGTACCAACACCCATAAAAGAGAGTACAATTGCACGGGTATCATAAAACTGTTTTAATTCTCTTACAGAAGTATATGCAAGAGCAGCTCCTACTCCTGAAAATATACCAAGCCAGTCATATTTACTAAACCCAAAACCACTTGGCTGCGTTATAAAAACGATGCCAATAAAACCAACAAAAACAGCAATCCATGCCTTGATGCTCAACTTCTCCTTTAAAAATAACCAAGCAAAAATAGCGGTAAAAATAGGAGAGGTTTTTGAGTAGGTCATCGCATCTCCAAGTGAAATATGTGCGATGTTGTAAAAAAAAGCAAGCAGTGCCACAAAACCCATAAATCCACGAAAGAAGAGTAAAAGCGGCTTCCCGCCTACATGCTGCATGGGACGCTTTAAAATCGCCGCTCCAACAATGAGCACTCCTGCAACATTTCTAAAAAAAACCACTTCAAGAGAGCTCATACTCTCAGAGGCAAGTTTAGCAAAAGCACCCATTATGGCAAATGTAAAACTTGCGATGAGCATATACTGCACACCTTTATTGAGGTTTGAAAATCGCTTGAGCATTTAGAAGTCCAACTTGTAAGAAAATATTAGACTTCTTTCATAACCTAAATATACTTCAGCATTTTATAGAGAGTTTTAATCAAGGCAGATGTTCTTCAGCGTAGCCGCAGCTACGGTGGAGGTTATCTAACGCAGAGTAAAGCTCTCTATAAATTGCCCAAAGGGAGGGATAAAAAAAGCGAAATTGCACAAAACTTTTCCTCACCGTAGCTACGGCTACGCTTCAAAAAAGATTTTGCACAATTTCATCTTTTTTTCTTCCCTCTGA
>NZ_JALXBK010000020.1 GCF_026991475.1 Sulfurimonas sp.
TTTGCAAGTGGGAGGTTGAACCCTGATGAGTCCATCAGTAATACTTTGTCTGCATCACGAGCGAGTTCTGTCATCTCATCAGCGAGTTTAAAGAAAAATCGCAGTTTTTTTAAGGCATCAACAAAGCCCATAATGGCAAGTGAGCGCAGATCGACTATGGGTTCTCCAAGTTCGCTGTTAAATATACCCATAAACTCCACATCATCACTCAGTTCGTCTTTAAGTGATTTAAGATGGACATTTGCGGAGTGTTCAAGTGCTGAGACAAGTAGTTTCATCGATATTCCTATGCTATAATTTCAACATTATATCGAAGGTGGTCTAAAATGCTTATATCAAATGCAGTGGTTTGTGATGTAAATGGTGAGAGAGAAGTTGATGTTAAAGTCGAAAATGGTGTTGTTGTTGCAATTGGTAAAGGCTTAAGTGACGATGAAGTCATAGATGCCAAAGGGGCGTATCTGCTTCCTAGCCTTGTAGATACGAATGTAAGAGTGTTTGACTCCTCCCTAAATGCAACGACTATTGCACGTATAGCAAAAGAGGCAAAAAAAGGTGGTGTGGGGCATGTTGTGCTCAATGCAGATACCAATCCTGCCATAGATAATGAAGTTGTCTTAGAATTTGCCCAAAACGGTATAAAAGAGATAACAAGGCCGGAGATAGACTTTATGCTTAATACCCTTAAAGACGATATGTCTCTATCAAACATTGCAATCCTCCTTAAAAAGGGGGCTATTGCACCTTATATGAGTACCATAGCTAAAAATAACATTGCTATTAAAATTGCTGAATATGTTGAAATGTACGGCGTGACACTTTTTTGTAAAGCAGAAGATAACTCTCTTATAAACGCAGGTGTTATGCTCGATGGTGATGTGAGCTCAAATCTTGGACTTGCGGGTATTCCAGAGCTTAGTGAAGTGCTGCATGTCTCTCGTATGATAGAAATAGCAAGATATTTTGACATTAAAATACTCTTCAAGTCCATCGCATCACCGCGTTCTGTTGAACTTATCAACAAAGCAAAAGAGGAGGGTGTTCAGGTAAGTTGTGAAGTCTCCATCCACCATCTACTTCAGTGTGATGCAGCTTGTAATGACTTTAATACCACTGCAAAACTTAACCCACCACTCGCATCAAAAGAAGATATGCTCTCCCTGCAAGCCGCACTTAAACGCAGTGAGATAGATATGCTGACAACACTGCACCAGCCATCTTCACCAGTTAATAAAGAGGTGGCATTTTTTGATGCTGCGTATGGTTGTGAAGCACTCAGTGATGCACTACCTCTGTACTACACAAAGCTTGTAAAGTCTGAAATGATAACAATGTCAGAGCTTGTAAAACTTACAGTAGAAAATCCTGCAAAAGCACTTGGTTACGAGGCTGGAGAGATAAAAGAGGGCGAAAAAGCAGACTTCATACTTTTTAATATTAACGAAAAATATGAAGTGAAAAATGCCCAATCCCTCTATAATGCAGAGGAGTTATTTGGCAGCGTTGCGTTTGTGTAAAAACTCTAAAATCTCAGCGTAATTTCCCTTAAAAATAATAGGGATTTTACTCTTTTGTATCTGGTAATCATACATTGGGTCATAATACTCGATAAGAAGTTTTTCTATAAGAGGTTTATATCCTTGTAGTGTATCATCTTCCAACTGCTTTTTTAAAGCATTTTCAAAAAGAATTTTCAGCTCTTTATGTCGCTTACTTCCTACTCTTTTTTGAATTCTATCGAGATTTTTTGCTATATTATCTGACCACTTTTGAATACCAGTATCATCATATTTTTCTATGTAACTACTGAGTGCATTTTCTATATACTCTTCAAATATAATTGCAACTCTTTGTTTAAGTGGCGTCTCAAGCAGTATGAGTTCACCATTCATAAAGTTTTCATAAATCTCTTTAGGAATGAAAATTCTTCCGACATTATGACTTTCATGCTCAATTATAAGCTCTTTAAAGCCTTTTGCTTGTAACTGAATAAGCGCATAAGCAAGGTCGTTTTCAAAGTTTATTTGTGTGGGTTGTTCGTTTACAAAGCCACCAAATGTTGAACCTCTATGGTGTGCCAAACCCTCAAGATCTATGGCATTGTCAAGCTCTTGAAGAAGTATAGTTTTTCCTGAGCCTGTACGCCCTCCGATGATGGTAGTTTTAAGCTCTTTACTTATGTCGAGACTCTCCTGAATCAAAAAGTTACGAAAGGCTTTGTAACCACCTTTAAGGCGAGTTATGTTTATGCCAACTTCCCCAAGCCACGCTTGAGCGATGCCTGAGCGTTGTCCACCACGAAAGCAGTATAAAAGGGCATTCGGATTTTTTTGCAGATAGTTTTTCCACTCTTGCA
>NZ_JALXBK010000021.1 GCF_026991475.1 Sulfurimonas sp.
ATAGAGAAGTTGCAAATCGTTATGATTTTAAGGGTACTCCTTATGAGGTCAATTTTAAAGAGAAAGATAAAGTTTTAGTGCTTGTTGCTTCAAGTGACAATAAACTTGATGCTCTTAAAGATATAGTCATAGCAAAACTACTTAAACAGGGACTCTCTTCAAAGGTGCTTGATGAGTTGCGTGTAGAAGATGCAAGTGGCGGAACAAGAAAGGCAACTTTTAAAGTGGTTGATTATATTGAGTCTAAAGAGGCTAAAAAGATAAGTGCAGACATTAAGAAAATGAAGCTAAAAGTCCAAGCGCAGATAGAGGGTGACTCTATTCGTGTAAAAGGTGCTAAACTCGATGACTTGCAAAAAGTAATGAAGATGGTCAGAGAAGGGGAGTACGAAGCGCCTCTTGTGTTTGACAATATGAGGTAAAAGAGGTGTTGTTTGTGAAAAATATGACAGTAGCAGAGGCGGCAGAGCATTTTGGTATTTCAAAAGAGGCAATACACAACCGCATACGAAGAGGTTCACTAAAAAGTGTAGTTGAGAACGGTGTGAAGATGGTTGTAATAGATAATGCAGAGCAAAAGCAAGCACCAAAGAGAGCAACACCAACACGAAAAAGTTCTCTGAGTAATGATAGATATTATAAATATCTTGAAGAACAAAATGCAAAATTAGAGTCTCGTGTAGATACGCTAGAGGGTGAGACAAGAACGCTTCGTGATCAAAAAGAGCGTATGCTTATAGAAGAGCGTGAGAAGATAGAACGCATCTATAAAGAGAAAGATGAGCAGTTAAAAAATATACTCAGTAGTATTTCATCACAGTTTATGCTCACTACTCCAGAGGAGATTGTTGAGGTTGAAGCACAACCTGTTATTGAAGAGAAAAGTGAAGTTATCTCTTTGAAAAAATACCTTAAAAAGCATAATTTTTCTCAAAAGAAAGAGGATAAAATAAAGAAGAAATTTCAAAAAAGTGCTAAAAAAGATGATGAAAGAATAATAGTGATAGGTTCTAAATATTATTTGGATCTGTTAAAGTATGACTATAGTGATTTGGTAAAATAGATTATGAATATCATTATTGCAGGTGCTGGTAAGGTTGGTTTTAATCTTGCAAAGACACTTTGTATAGGTCATAATGTTACCATTATAGATCAAAATTCTGAAGCACTCGATAGAATTCAAGAGAGTCTTGACATTATGCCTTTGCGTGGTAATGTTGAAGATTCTAAGACCTACGCAAGTTTTACAGATAAAGATATTGACCTTTTTATAGCTGTTACAAATCTTGACAATGTCAATCTTATTTCTGTTTTAATGGCGGAGGCTGTTTTAAATATTGATAGAAAATTTGTCCGTTTACAAAAAGAGTTTTTTCATGAGAGTGATGTAAAAGAGAGACTCAATATAGATAAATTGATTTTTCCAGTGGAACTTACTTCTAAGGCCATCTCCTCACTATTGCAATATCCAAAAGCAAATAATGTAAAATTTTTTAAATATACAGACTATAAGCTTATATCTGTAATGGTTTCAAGTCGTTTTGTACCTCAAAGTTTTGAATCAGAAAATTTTGTTATTGTAGGTATAGAGCGAAAAAAAGATTTTTTTATTCCTCATGACAAGAGTGTGGAAGTACTTCCAAATGACCTTGTTTACTTTTTTGGATTGGAAGAAGATATTCGTGCTATATGTCAAAAATTAGAGTTGGAGACAAACAGTGAAATTCGACGCTGTGTTGTTTTTGGAGGCGAAGAGTTAGGTGTCTCTATATCGAAAGAACTTGTAAAAGTTGGACGGGATGTAAAACTTGTAGAGGAAGATTTAGCTTTATGCGAAAAAGCGGATGAAGCTTTAGAGGGAAAAGTTTCCATCATCAACTCTAAGTATCGCTCCCATGATGTTTTTGAAGATGAAGACCTTGATAGTGCAGATATTTTTATAGCAGCTACTAACAATGATGAGTTTAACATCATAAAATGTTTAGAGGCAAAAGAGAGTGGCATCAAAAAGGTTGTAGCTATAAATAATGAAATGGAGTATTATAACTTAATGCACTCTTTGGGTATTATTGTCGTTCGTGGTCCAAAAATTAGTGCATACAACACTATTATGGAAGAGGTGAGCTCTACGGGTGTCGTTATTCAAAAAAGTTACTGTGGAGCTAAGGCAATTATCTTTATGCGTAAAGTTTTTCAAAGTTCAGGCTTGGTAGGTAAAAAGATAAAATCATTATCCACAGAAAAATCTGCGCTTTTTTATATGCGTGAAGAGGCAGTTTACCCTTTAACTGAAAAAATGATTTTGCAAGAGAATGATTTGATTATTGCGTTTTCTCCAACAAAAGAGAG
>NZ_JALXBK010000022.1 GCF_026991475.1 Sulfurimonas sp.
AAACCTGGTCGATTTTACTAAGAACTATTATGTGCTTTATTTTACCATTATTGCGTTTTAAAAATTTTTCATAAGGTTCTGTAGAGTCTGTAATAGGTGCTAAATAGACAATTAAATCACAATCACCCATAGCTTTTAGTGCTTCATCGAGCATAAATTGGTTTAACATCTTCTCTTTTTCATGCAGACCTGGGGTGTCGATAAAGATAATTTGTGCATTATCATGCATGACTATTGCATTTGAGCGTTTACGGGTCGCGTTTGCTTTTTGGCTTACCATTGCAATTTTTTCACCTAAAAGTGAATTCATTAGGGTACTTTTACCCGCATTTGGACGTCCAATAAGTGAAACGAAACCTGCTTTTGTCATACTACCTCTTTATAATATATATCGTGATAAGTCATCATCTTCGACAACTTCATCAAGTTTTTCATGTACTAACTCTTTTGTTACAACAAACTCTTTACCTTTGTACTCATCAGCATTAAAGCTTATATCTTCTAAGATACGCTCTAAAACAGTATGGAGTCTTCTTGCCCCAATGTCTTCAGCTGTTTCATTTGCACGGTGTGAAAGTTTGGCTATGGCTTTTACGGCTTCATCTTCAAATGTAAGCGTCATCTCTTCAACACCAAGAAGTGCTTGGTATTGGATAAGTAAAGAGTTTTGTGTTTGTGTTAAAATTTTATAGAGTGTATCTTCAGTTAAAGATTCTAGCTCAACACGAAGTGGAAATCTTCCTTGCAATTCGGGAATGAGGTCACTCGGTTTACTCACATGAAATGCGCCAGCTGCTATAAATAAAATATGGTCAGTATTGATTGTTCCATATTTTGTAGAAACGCTGCTTCCCTCAACAATAGGGAGTAAATCACGCTGCACACCCTCTTTAGAAGGGTCATTTCTTCCTTGTGATTTTTCTGAGAGAGCAATTTTATCTATTTCATCAAGAAAAATAATGCCACCAGTTTCAGCACGGCGCAGTGCTTCAGCCGTCACTCTTGTCATATCCAAAAGTTTTGTACTTGCTTCTTGGCGAAGTAACAATTTTGCATCTTTTACAGTGACCTCTTTTTTATTATCTTCTTTGTTAATAGTGGCAAAAACTTTTGAAAAACTCTCTTGAACTTTTGCCATCTCTGGAGGTAGATTTGTGTCGTTAAATTCAATATTTAGCTTTTCTATCTCAAGTTCAATTACTTTATCATCCATCTCTCCAGACTCAACTCTCTTCTCTGTAGCTTCAAGGAGTCTTTTATAATCATCTTTTTTACTTTCACTTGCTCCTGTTGGAAGTGGTGGCACAAGTTTATCCGTAATTTTATTGATGATATAGTTCTCTATTTTCTCTTTGTTTGCCTCTTCTTGTTCAGCCTTTACTATGGAAATGGAGTTTACAACTAAATCTCTTATCATAGATTCAACATCACGACCTACAAAACCAACTTCAGTATATTTACTTGCTTCTACTTTAATAAAAGGAACTTTCATCATCTTTGCAAGACGGCGAGAAATTTCAGTTTTTCCAACACCTGTTGAGCCTATCATCAAAATATTTTTTGGTGTTATCTCATTTTTTAGTTCATCATCAAGTTGCATTCTTCTGTATCGTGTACGTAAAGCTAATGCAATAGTTTTTTTAGCATCATTTTGTGCAATGACATACTTATCAAGATATTCAACTATCTCTTTAGGTGTTAAATTCATTTTTTATCTTCCTTTAACATCAAAGTTTTTATGTTGTGGTTTGTATAAATACATAAATCTGCAGCAATGTGTAGAGACTCTTTTATAAGTTCTTCTTCATCTAAAGTAGCATGTTTTTTTAGTGCCCTTGCAGCAGATATAGCGAAGTTTCCACCACTTCCAATCGCAGCAATTTCCCCATCTTCTGGTTCAACGACATCACCATTTCCGGTAAGAATGAATATATGGTTATTGTTTAAAACTATCATCATTGCTTCAAGACGGCGGAGCACTTTGTCTTTTCTCCATGCTTTAGAGAACTCGACAACGGATTTGAGCAAATCCCCTTTTTTATTCTCTAAAAACTCTTCAAACATATCAAAAAGATTAAAAGCATCAGCAGTACTACCGGCAAATCCTGCAAGGATTTGCCCATGATGGAGTGTTCTGATTTTTGTTGCATTGCCTTTTAAAACGCTATCTCCAAAGGTAACTTGACCGTCACCACCGATAACGGCTTTGTTTTTGCCCTTGTAGGCTAGTATTGTAGTAGCATCAAACATTAGTCATTATTCTCCCTGAACATCCACATGAAGTTTTGCATGGATGCCATGACCGAGTTTAAGGTCTAAATCATGTTCTCCCACTGTTTTAATAGCAGTTTTATCAGTAATATGTTTTTTATCTACATCAATATTATGCTGTTCTTTTAAAGCTTTTACCACTTCATCTTTTGTAATCGCACCAAAAAGGTGACCATTATTTCCAACTTTTTTAGTTATGATAATTTCTGCTTTTTCAAGTTTTTTAGAAATTGCCTTAAACGCAGCGATTTCATCTTTTAAATCTTGTGCTCTTTGTGCTTCATCTGCAGCATGCTGCTCTAATATTTCTGGTGTAGCAGGTTTTGCAAAGCCTTTTTTGATTAAAAAGTTTTGCCCATAACCTGGTTTTACCTCTTTTACTTCACCAGCTTTACCGAGACTTTTAACATCTTTTATAAGTAATACTTTCATAAAAATTTATCCTTAATTTTTTTGACTATCTTTCTATTTCACCACTGTAAGCGACGATTCCATTTGTCAAGTTTCCGATTTTCGTATATCCATTGTCTATGAGAATTCTTGCAACATGAGCAGAACGGCTCCCAACATGACAGTAGAGAATAATATGCTCATCTTTAGCTAAATTTGCTTCTTCCCAAGTCTGAAAAAATGAACTTGTTGGTACAAGTTTATCAGCACCTTTAATGTGACCCATTTGCCACTCCATATCTTCACGAACATCAACTACTGTAAAGTTTACCATGCCAAGCTCACGCGCTTCAAAAAGTGCTACAAGTTCATCACCATCAAGCTCATCTTTTTCAACTAAAAGTTGACACTCCTCTTTTGTTAAACCACGAGAATGTGTATGAACACTCTCTTCCATCCCTAGCTCAATTCTTTTTTTTTCTGCAAATTCTGGAGTACAGAAAATTCCACAGTGACAAACACCATCTTGAGGAATCTCTTTCTCTATAGCTGGTTTACAAGGGCAAACTCTATCGTCAACTGATTTTGGTTTTTCACCAGTAGTATCTACCATAAAACAAGGGCAAAAACGTTTTTTATACATCATCTTGTTACGAGCAAGACCCATTTGTACGCCTTCGTTTACATCTTCTTGAGGATTATAAACCCAGCCAAATTGTGCATTTACTTTATCTGTAAATTTTATTGTTTTTTCAAGTTCAGCCTGAAACTCTGGTGAATTCATATCGATTTTAATTATACTCATCTTCTTTTCCTTCGTCTATTTTTTTTTGTTTCTTGCTTTACCTTCAATGATAAAACGAAGTGCATTTAGCTTGATAAAGCCTTCGGCATCTTTTTGGTTATATACTTCATCTTCTTCAAAAGTTGAGTATTCTGGGTTAAAGAGTGAAACATCAGAACTTCTTCCAACAACCATAATACTTCCCTTGTAGAGTTTAAGTCTTACAGTTCCTTCAACAAACTTTTGTGTATTGTTAATGGCAGCTTGAAGCATCTCACGTTCTGGTGACCACCAAAAACCGTTGTAGATAAGTGTTGCATATTTTGGCATCATCTCATCTTTAAGGTGTGCAGCTTCACGGTCAAGTGTGATAGATTCAATTGCACGATGTGCTTTGAGCATAATTGTTCCACCTGGAGTTTCATAACATCCACGAGCCTTCATTCCTACAAAACGATTTTCAACGATGTCAACACGCCCAATTCCATGTTTTCCACCAAGGGTATTTAATGTTTTTAGCATAGTCGCAGGGCTTAACTCTTCACCATTGAGTGCTATAGGGTCACCATTTTTATAAGTAAGTTCAATGTATTCTGCTTTATCAGGTGCATTTTCAGGAGAAGTTGTCCATAGCCACATAGACTCTTCAGGCTCTGCAGAAGGATCTTCTAAAATACCACCTTCATAAGAGATATGAAGAAGATTTGCATCCATTGAATAAGGAGATTTTTTTCCTTTTTTCTCAATTTGAATACCGTGTTTTGCAGCATAAGCCAAAAGTTTTTCACGAGAGTTTAAGTCCCATTCACGCCATGGAGCGATAATTGTAAGAGTAGAATCTTGTCCAAGGTAACCCATCTCAAAACGGACTTGGTCATTTCCTTTTCCAGTTGCTCCGTGGCTTACACCATCTGCACCCGTAATTTTTGCAATTTCTGCTTGACGCTTTGCAATAAGAGGACGAGCAATAGAAGTTCCTAGAAGATATTCACCTTCATAGATTGCATTTGCTCTAAACATAGGAAATACATAATCTTTTACAAACTCTTCACGAAGATCATCTATGAAAATATTTTCGGGTTTAATGCCAAGCTCAAGCGCTTTAATTCGTGCTGGTTCAAGCTCTTCACCTTGACCTAAATCTGCTGTAAAAGTTACAACTTCACAGTTATATTCATCTTGAAGCCATTTTAAAATAACACTTGTATCAAGCCCTCCAGAGTAAGCCAATACTACTTTCTTAACGCTTTTTTTCATGTAAAAAACCTTTTGCTAGTAAAATAATTATCGCGATTATATCGAAAAATATGTGAGAGTATGCTTATATATGGGTAGTTAAAAAGACAAAATAAGAAAAGTTAAAGTAAGGAGTGAAAAATCACCCCTTAGAATCAAATAATATACCAGATACTTCTTGCATTTTTGGCAAAAAACCCTCTGCTTGTTCTGCTGGGTATCGTCGAATCATTTTATCTGTTTTTGTATCAATTACAGAGACATAAAATATATCTTGCGTATCAACGCCAAATTTTAAGTTTGTACTTATTGGTCCAAGTGCATCATTGAGCTTTTTTACTAAATCTTCAACTTTTTCTTTTGAATCTGGTTTAGATGTAGCAGTTGTATCTGCTTGTTGTATCTCTTTGACTAGATTATCTTGTTTTGTTCTAGTTTGTGCAGTGTGTTGCACCTGTCGGGACTGTTCTTGAACTCTTCCTTGATTTTCTGAAGAACCTACTTGAGATTGTTGCTGTCTTGCAACGTTTGCAATGCCATCCATGACATACTCCTTATAAAAGTATAATGATTACCCTAATAATCGACAAATATCTTTTTTACTTTAATAAAAAGATAGATTTTTTTTCTTGAGCAATTTTTTATGCTACTCTTTCGCCATGAAACAATATATTGCACTCCTAAAAGATGAAAAAGTCCTAAGAAGACTCTCCACTATACAGCTAATT
Organism: Sulfurimonas sp.; assembly: GCF_026991475.1. Taxonomy (GTDB): domain Bacteria; phylum Campylobacterota; class Campylobacteria; order Campylobacterales; family Sulfurimonadaceae; genus Sulfurimonas. The sequence goes on from NZ_JALXBK010000022.1 coordinate 5,410, forward strand.
TCGTACTTTGGTGCATGGTTTAGCAATGTTGCCATCTATACACTTCTATTAGATTTACATGTAAACGCAGCTATTATTGCATTTGTGGCAATGCTGAATTTTTTAGCAGGTGTTATTCAAGCACCGCTTTCAGGTCCCATTATAGATAGAATACATCCTAAAAAATTGATGCTTAGCCTCATAGTTGTAGAAATTATTGCAACTTTTTCTCTTGTTATGGTACATCAGCTTTCAGATTTATGGTTGCTCTATCTTTTAGTATTTTTGAAAATGGCAGCAGCCTCTTTTTACTTTACAACAGAGATGTCACTCCTGCCAAAAATCCTTGATGGGGCAAAACTAAGAGTTGCAAATGAACTACACTCTATAATCTGGTCACTCTCTTACACTTTGGGAATGGCAATAAGTGGCTTTGTTGTTTATTGGTTGGGAATCAATACTGCGTTTATACTTGATGGAATGATGTTTATTGCTGCGTTTATGCTCCTTTATTCTATGGAAATTGAGATAGAAATTTTAAAAGTTGAAGAGAATATTATTAGAATGATGCAAGACACTTTTATTTATCTTAAAAATAATCCAAAAGCATTCCATTTGATGCTTCTACACTCTTTTGTAGGACTTACTGCGTTTGATGCATTGGTTGCCTTAATGGTTGAGAAATATTATGCAAGTTTTGTGGCAGTATCTTTAGCTTTGGGGCTTTTGCACTCTGCTAGGGCTATTGGCTTGGTCGTTGGACCTGTATTTATAGGAAAATGGATAAACAACAAACGACTCGTTTATATTTTTATAGCACAGGGCTTGGCTATTTGGCTCTGGGCTTATGTGATGCATAATTTCTATCTCTCTTTGGCTGCTAGCATGCTAGTTGGCTTTTTTACAACAACACTATGGTCTTACAGCTATACACTTTTACAAAAAAATATAGAAAAAAAGTATTATGGACGCATAGTGGCATATAACGATATGCTTTTTTTAAGTTCCGCTGCGTTTACTTCTTATATGATAGGACATCTTGCAACACTCTCATTTAGTTTGCCAAACATAACTTTTTTTATGGGATTTGGCTTTATTATAGGTGCAGTGTATTATAATTTTATATTAAAAAAAGAAAAACTTGAAGAGGTATAATGTTTAGTTTTGCAATTCTTGGTGGTATCCTTTTAAATATCGGGGCGTATCTTACCTATAAAGGAAAGATTTATCAGTCTGTCATCGTCTATCTTTTTGCAGATATTTGCTGGATAATAATGGCATTTGAAAAAGACGATATGATTGGCGCGGGTTTAATAGTAATAGGAACAATTTTTGGCTTTTTAGCATACTTGAAAATGAAAGATGGAGAGATGCAAAAAAATTTAGGTGAGGATAAAAAATAAGTGGTTTATAAATTTAAAGATGAAGAGATAAGTTTAGAAAATTTGACACGCCTATATGGTGCGGTTGTCATTGATATGCAGGGTGAAATAGCAGAGATGAGTCTGGAGTGGTTTGATCTTTATGGTGACAAGGTTGCGTTTAAAGCTTTTGTGCTTGTTTTTGACTATACACCTGTAGGTGAAAGTGTGAGAAATAAAAAAGTGCTTTCCTTTGAAACAAAAGAGGAGCTAATAGAAGCAATGAGTGAGGTAGCACAATTTTTTCAAAAGTAATTTCTCAAGACACTAAAAAGGTACTTTCTCTCGCATTTCCTGCAGCACTCAAGCATCTTGTAGATATTCTTCAAGTGCTTATAGATATGCTAATGGTGGGAACAGTGAGTGTTGCAGCACTTGCAGCTGTTGGTATGAGTATGCAGTTTATGATGATAGTAAATGTCTTTATGACTCTTTTTGTTGTTGGGGGTAATGCTCTCATCTCGCGTTTTATAGGTCAGGGAAGAAAAAAAAGAGCTTCTGCATTGCTTTTTTCTCTTGTCCTTTTGGCAATTACTTTGGCTGCGTTTGTAAGTGTTGGAGGCTACTTTGGAGCCTACCATTTTTATGCATGGATGGGTGCAACTCCAGCAGTTGTAGAGCAGGGTGGTACATACTTTAAAATACTCTCACTGGGAATTATTGTAATTTTTTTAGATACGCTGCTTTACAATGCACTCTCCGCAGCAGGAGATACAAAAAGTTCACTCTACATAAAACTTACATCATCAGTTTTAAATGCTTGTATGAATTATGTACTTATTTTTGGGCATTTTGGATTTCCTGCACTTGGTATTGCAGGGGCGGCTATTGCCACTGTTCTTGCCTATAGTTTTAATAATGTTGCTTACTATATTTTAATTAAAAAGCTGAATTCAAAACTAGACTTTTTGCCGATTATTCGCATAAAAGATATAAAAAGAGTGCTTAAAGTTGGCTACGCTGCGGCTATTGACAGGGGTGTGTCAAGTGTGAGTTTTCTCTTTTTTGTCTCCATCATTACCGCGTATGGAACAGCAGAACTCGCAGGGTATCAGGTAGGACTTCGAGTGGAGGGCATTGCGTTTATGCCAGGCTTTGGTTTTGCCATCGCTTCTATGGCTCTTGTTGGGCAAAACATTGGTGCAGGTGATTTTGATAAAGCTTATAATATGGGAATAATCAG